>DATDIA010000210.1:0-9700 GCA_036521295.1 Candidatus Cybelea sp.
CGTCGAGTCGGAAAGGTCGGCGCAAATGCCAATTATGTTGCGGTCGCGCGCGCCGGCTTCGATCAGTCCTTCCCCGAATCCGTTGCGCGTAGGAACTTCTTTGAGCTCGCTGTGAAAATCGAGCAAGTGCATCGCAGGGGCCGACTCGAAAACGCGCGTACCGCTAGCCACCGGCTGCAATCCTCATCCGCTGATCGGAAAGCTCTCGCAACGCTTCCTCCGCCTGTTTGGCGTTGGGCGGCTTGCCGTGCCACGTATAGTCGCCCTCCATAAACGAAACGCCTTTGCCCGGCACGGTTCTGGCGATGATGACTTGCGGCTTGCCCGCGCAGCGAGTCGCGAGCTGCGCGGTTTCGATGAATGCGGCGATATCGTTGCCGTCGCACTCGAAAACCTCCCAGTTGAAGGCCCGATACTTATCGGCGAGGGGCTCGAGAGGCATCACGTCCTCGGTGGACCCGTCGATCTGAATGAAATTGCGATCGACGATCGCGGTGAGATTATCCAGTTTGAACTTAGCGCCCGTCAGGACCGCTTCCCAATGTAGGCCGCACTGATGTTCGGCGTCCGACGTGACCACCCAGATGCGAAAATCTTTGCGGTCCATCTTTGCGCCGAGTGCCATGCCGACGCCCTGAGCGAGGCCTTCGCCCAGAGGTCCAGACGTCGTTTCCACTGCGGGCAAGCGGACTCGCTCCGGGTGCCCTTGCAGCCGCGTGCCAAACTTACGCAACGTGAGCAGCTCTTCGAGCGGAAAGTAACCGAAATTCGCCATCGCAGAATAGCGTACGGGCGCGATATGGCCGCAGGAGAGGAGGAGGCGGTCGCGATCCTGCCACTGCGGATTGCTCGGATCGTGGCGCATCAAGTAGCCGTAGAGCGCGACGAAGACGTCGGACATGTCGAGCGGGCCGGCCGAGTGTCCGGAGCCAGCCGCCAGGAGCGATCGAATGATGCCCTGCCGCACGTCGTTGGCCTTGAGCTTGAGGTCGGTCAAATCCGCTGGGGTCGGGCTCGGCATGGTTGGCCGTTTAGGGCAGGTTGCGGCTCGGCCCTGCCGAAAGCACGTACGTCAATTAAGAGAGATACACGTAGTTCGAATTCAGGAGATACTGTGCCCGATTCCGTAACTTTAACGGTCGGCGGGCGCACGATGATCATCGAAACCGGCGAACTGGCGAAGCAAGCAAACGGCTCCGCGTTGGTTCGTTATGGCGATCAAAACGTCGTGCTCTGCGCCGTTACTGCCTCCGAGAAACCTCGCGAAGGCATCGACTTCTTCCCGCTCACATGCGATTTCGAAGAGAAAATGTACGCCGCCGGAAAGATTCCGGGAGGTTATATCAAGCGTGAGGGGCGGCCGCCCGAGCATGCAGTGATCAGCTCGCGCCAAATGGACCGGCCGATTCGCCCGCTCTTTCCCGATGGCTTTCGTAACGACGTTCAGGTTGTTGCGACGGTTCTTTCGATCGATCCGGAGCTCGACGCTGACGTCCTCGGAGTCTGCGCCGCAGGGGCCGCGCTCGCGCTGAGCGACATTCCTTTCGACAAGACGATCGCCGCGGTTCGCGTTGGCCGCGACGAGAGCGGCGAATACATTTGCAACCCGACCCTGCCGCAGTATGAAAGCGGTGGCATGGACATCGTCATCGCCGGCACTTCCGATGCGGTCATGATGGTGGAGGGCGGCGGAAACGAGATGAGCGAAGATGATTTCATTGGAGCCGTCGAGTTTGCGCACGCCGAGATTCGCAAAATTATCGAAGCTATCGACCAGCTTGCACGTAAAGCGGCGAAACCGAAGCGCGAGTATCCCGTCGCGAAGGTCGATCCGGATTTGGAGCGCTGGGTGCGCAAGACATTCGCAAAAGACGTCGCCAAAGCTATGCGCACGGTAGACAAGCAGAAACGCGAAGCCGCCTTCAGCGACCTGACCGTGGACGAAGCGCGCGCCCGTTGCGGCAAGAAAGACGATGCCGTCAAAGAGCTGCTCGAGAACCCGTTGCGCGCGAAGGAGTTCAATAAGATCATCAAGACCATGGAGGAAGAAGAGCTTCGCTCAATGGTCGTCGACGAGAAGGTCCGTCCGGACAGCCGCAAAGCCGACCAGGTACGTCCGATATGGTGCAAGGTTCACTTCGTGCCGCGGGTACACGGCTCGGGGATCTTCACGCGCGGGCAGACGCAAGTTTTCACTGCGGCTACGCTCGGGTCGACGAGCGACGCCCAACGGCTCGACGGCATCATGGCGCTCGAAAACAAGCGGTACATGCACTTCTACAACTTTCCGCCGTATTCGGTCGGAGAGACTCGACCGATGCGCGGCCCCGGCCGCCGGGAGATCGGGCACGGTTACCTCGCCGAGCGCGCACTCGTTCCTGTCTTACCGCCGAAGGATGAGTTTCCATATACGCTTCGGCTTATGAGCGAGGTGCTCGAGTCGAACGGATCCTCGTCGATGGCGTCGGTCTGCGCATCGTCGCTCGCGCTCATGGACGCCGGTGTCCCAATCCGGGAGCACGTTGCGGGCGTGGCGATGGGCCTGATTCAAAAAGGCAGCAAATACGCGATTCTCACGGACATCGCGGGCATCGAAGATGCCCTGGGCGAGATGGACTTCAAAGTTGCGGGAACCAAGAAGGGCATCACCGCGATTCAGATGGACATCAAGGTGCAAGGCATCACGATCGAAACCATGCGCGAGGCGATGGCACAAGCTCACAAGTCACGTCACGCGATCATCGATAAGCTCGTCGAAACCATTGCGGTACCGCGCGAGCAGCTCTCGCAGTACGCTCCGCGGATGATAATCGTCAAGATCGATCCTGCCAAGATTAAAGACGTCATCGGCCCCGGCGGGAAGGTTATCAACAAAATCATCGCCGACACGGGCGTTGAGAAGATCGACATCGAGGACGACGGCAGCGTTTATATCACGTCGCTCGACGGCGCTTCCGGCGACAAGGCCAAGCAAATCGTCGAAAACCTCACCAAGGAAGTCGTCGTCGGCGAAACCTACCTCGGCACGGTCACCCGGATCATCACCATCGGCGCGTTCGTCCAGATTCTTCCCGGCAAGGAGGGACTCGTCCACATCAGCCAGCTTGCGCCGACGCGCGTTGAAAAAGTCGAAGACGTCGTCAAGCTCGGCGACGAGATCATGGTCAAGGTGATGGAGATCGACGGTCAGGGGCGCATCAACCTCTCGCGCAAGGTGCTCTTGGGCGGCGTATCGGGAAACGGGGACTATGGCGCGAGGGGTCAGCGTCCCCCGCGAGAGCAGCGTGACTCCGGTGTCGCTGCGGGAGCGCCCGCAGCGCCCGCAGGCCCGGGCGCGCCGCCAACGCGCCGGCGGCGACGGCCGCACGGAAGGCGAGAGGAAGAGTAACCGCGCGATCCGGGCTTAGCGTTCGGTGAAGCGAATTCCAACGTCGACGAAGGTGCGGTGCAATCGATCTTCCGCGCCCGCGTACCAACGCAAGCGGCCGGCGATGGGTCCGGAGATCGCGCCATCAAAATGGTAGAACGGGGTTCCGTCGAGCAAGTCGCGACGATAAATAGCGTCGGCTCGCACCGCGTTCTCGGCGCCATACGTTAGCCAAAAAGCGCTCACGGTGGGTGCGGTGCCTTCGTAGGGAATGCCGCCTCCGTAGAGCGGCGCGGTATCGTCCACGTGCATCGTCCACGCTCGCAGCGAGATCGTCGGCGCGAGTTGCCAAATTGCCGAAAATCCCGTCGATGTAACCTTACCCGAGGACGCGCCGCTGACGTTCTCGGACGCCTGCTCGAGCGAAAGCCGCACGCGCGCATCGTCGGTGTACGTCAAGACGGCCGCTTGCAGCGCGTTGCGTTCGAGTTGCACCGGCATCGCTTGGGCTTCGGCGGAGAGGTACTGGTCGACGAACGTCGGTAGGGTGAACGAACCGCTCCCCTCCAGGTTCAAGCTCCACCTGCCCTTTGGAAAGAGCTGCGCCTGGAGCGATGGTACCGCCAGCGCGGTCCTCGCCGGTTGCGATACGCCATAGGTGCCACCGGCGTAGTCAAACCAAAAAGCTCCGACCGCGGCGGTGACGGCGTAGTCCTTCCCGCTCACTGCGATGCCGGCGTCGGCGCGCGTTTGGTCGAGCATCGCTCCGACGCGGGGCAAATCGTACGGCAAGGCTTGCGGGTCGTAGAAGCCGGTAGACGACCGCAAGCCGACGTCCGCGAATGCAATGATTGGGCCAGCGGAATGGACGCTGGCGTCGAACCCTGAATCGGACCAAGCTGCCGACGTGGGGTATTGGTAGGCGCTCGTTGCGTAGTCGCCGCGATCCGTTACGGCGGTGACGGATAAGTTGAGCGTTCGAGGATCGCTAAACTGAGCATCGGCAAACGAAAAGCTTCCTGCAAACTCTTCGCCCGGCGAGAAATACTCTCGTCCTTGCTCGCTACCGGCCGCTAACGAGAGCGACTGTTGCGCGCCCAACGGCCAGCTTGCAATGACGTCGCCACGCTGACGCGATTCCTCGTCGTTGCTCAGCGACCCCAAAGCGATCGCCGACGAATCCGATCCTACTTGTGCGCGCGCAATGGCGTCGCTTCCGACGATCGCGACCTCCGCGTTCGATCCGCTCTTAAACGGATCGAGTTCGACAACCCCGCCGGCAGCTTGATCGCCGTAGGCGTACGCATCGCTCGCATCTCGAAGGAGGGCGCTTTGCTCGTACTGTGCGGGTATCAACACGTACGGCGATTGGCCGTCCACGATATCGTAATTCGGCGCTCCGTCGTCGATCAGGAGCGATCCGCTCGACGAGAGTCCGCGGTCGCTCAGTGACGAGCCGGGATAGGGCTCGCTGCTCTGCGCCAACAGCGTAAAGGGGTGAAGCGCGATCGAAGACTCGACGTGAGCGTACGGCAGATTCTCCAAATCGCTGGGTGTCGGCGAATCGTCGGCAAGTGCGTCGTAGCGCCGCATGATGAGCACGATCGGTTCGTCAGGCTTGACCTCGACAAACGCGCTTCTGCAGTACCGGCAGGTAATGAGAACCGACACGATACCGCTTGCTTGAAGAGCGAACGTGCCGCCGGCGTCGGTCGTGGTCGTCATCCGCTCTCCCTGTAGTGTCTGACCCATGACGACCGCTCCGACAATCGGCGCACCGTGCTGGTCTCGCACCGACCCCACGACCAACGGAGCCTGAGCACGCGCCGGCGCCGTCACGAGGATCGCGAAAACCAGCGCCGTGGCGCCGCCGAGCGTGCGTTTCACGGTTTCTTTAGACTTTCGGCTATGATGAGAGGAGTGTCAAGAACCCGAATCCTACGCCTCCTAGCGGCCGCTCTTCTGGCCTGCGCCTTCTTTTGCAGCGGCCGGTTGGCGATTGCCGGCGTGGCCTCGCTTGAAGATCTGCTCGCCGGGGGGCTGACCCCCTCGGCTGCGCCCGCGCTGCTCGGCCCAATTACATCGGCCGGAAGGATCGGATGGGAATGCAAGCCCGAACGAGCCGCCGCGGCTGCGCCGTGGCGCCAAGCCGAGCTTCCCCAAGCCTCAGGCGCTCCGTGACCGATGCGGGTTCTGCTTCTGACCGCCGTTCTCAGCCAAGCCGCGACGACGTTCGGAGCCGCGCAGA
This sequence comes from Candidatus Cybelea sp., assembly GCA_036521295.1. Lineage (GTDB taxonomy): Bacteria > Vulcanimicrobiota > Vulcanimicrobiia > Vulcanimicrobiales > Vulcanimicrobiaceae > Cybelea. The sequence continues at coordinate 5,616 of DATDIA010000210.1, forward strand.
CTTACTCCACCCCGGCTCCCGTACCGCGGACGACGAGCGTGCCCGCGCTGCGAACGCTTGCCGTCAGACGCGAAATTGAAGAGCGTTTCACCATCGGACTTAACGCCGAAGCGCGCAGCGAGTGGAAGGCTGCAGCAGACGAATTCGAGCGCATCGTTGCGCTCCAGCCACCGGAGCCGCAAGGCTCGACGGCACGCTACGATCTCGCGATCGCGTACGCGAACCTTTTGCGTAACGACGATGCGGCGCGCGAGCTCCGCGCTGCAATCGCACTCGATTCCGGCTTTCTCGCAGCGATGGCAAACCTCGTCTCAGTTGACCTCGCGCGCGGCGACCTGAGCGAAGCTCGAAGGATTGCGGACCGTTACGTAACGCTGGCGCCGGAGTCTGCGCGGGCGCTCTACTCGCGGGGCATCGTCGCATTGCGCAGCGGCGACGGCGCAATCGCACGCGAAGATTTCGGCAAACTCCTTCACGCCAATCCCTCGTACGCGGTCGCGCACTACGATCTCGCGCTTGCCGAGGAACGCTTAGGACGCTACGATGCGGCCGAACGCGAACTGCGCAGCGCGCTCTTGCTGGCGCCCGGGTACGCTCGCGCGAGATTTGCGTTGGGCGTCGTGCTGCTTCGCGAGGGAGAGCATGCGGCGGCCCGCGACGCATTCGCTCGAGCTACGCTCGATGCGGCGGGAGATCCGGCGCTTGCGAACATCGCTGCAGCGATGCGCGATTCAATTAAGGGCCCAAACGGCCCGTAGACGTTCTGCCGCTTTAGACTTTCTTCATACCACGCTGTTACTCTCGGCCCTAACCTGCACTCTCTGGAGGGATTTATGTCGAGAAAACTAGCGGGACTCGGGGTGGCCATTGCAGCCTCGGTCCTTGCGGCGTGCGCCGGCCGTTACGGCGGAAGTACTGTTGCAAACGGCGCCACGTACGCTCTTCCCGGAATGCCGGATTTGGCGATCACCTCCAACGTGACGCCGGAGCGGGCCGGCAACACCATCGGCGAAGAACTTCCCTTTGAAGGCCTTGGCGCAATTCACGATAAGCACTGGAGCGCAACGCTGGGCGGCTATACCCAACAAAAATTCTCACAGGCGCTGGGCTTTCCGCCCGGCACGAAGATCACGATCAAAAACATCTCGAAGAGCATCACTCACACGCTCAACGTCGTGTCCAACATCGCGGGGCCGCCGGCAAAATTCCCGAAAGATCCGCATCTCCCATTGAATTCGTCGGGCGGCAAGCTACAGAAAGGCTACGCCAGCGGACCCATCGATTGGGGTTCTTCGGTGACGGTTACGCTCGGGCCGACCGGCATCTACCTGATCGGCTGTCATTTTCATTATCACGAGGGCATGCAGGACGTTCTTGTCGTGGCCAAGGGCGCTACTCCCGGACCGCAAGCCACGGCTCCAGCGTCACGATGAAACAACGCGCACGGCTGCTTTGGCTCGGCGTACTTTCCGCAGCCGTCGCAGCATGCACCAACGGCGGCGGATTGACCAGCATCGGCGGGGGCGGAGGGGGCGGCTCGCCCTCGCCGCTTCCGTCATCGGCGATCGGCGTCGCGATACCAACCGGAAAGATCGGCGTAGAGAACGATCCGGCCTGGGGAACGGTCGGCGGATACACGCAGGAACAAACCTCGCAAGTGCTGGCCTTTGCTCCCGGCGCGAAGATCACCATCAAGAATCTCTCGTCGACCACGCCGCACACGTTCAACGTCATCGCAGAAACCAACGGTCCGCCGCCGAACTGGCCGAAGAATCCGAGCCTTACGTTCTCCCCGCGCGGAAACGGCGTTTTGAGCGCGAACTATGCGAGCGGATCGCTTAACCCCGGCGCGTCGGTGAAGGTAACGCTTTCGAAGCCGGGTATCTACCTCATCGGCTGCGCGTATCACTACATCTCGAACAACATGCGCGGTGTAATCGAAGTCGTGGCCGGTGCGACGCCGGGTCCGACCGCATCGCCCGGACCGGGCGGTTACGCGGTGGTTGCGCACCACGCAACGGGGCGCGTCGTTGGGGTGCGCCAACCGAACCTTATCGACCAGCGTGGGCGTCACTTTACGCTGGCCGCGCTGCGCGGAAAACCGCTGGCCGTAACCTTCGTTTCGGCGCACTGCACCGATGCGTGTCCATTGATCAACGCTCAGTTCGCCGACGCGGCGCGCCGCATTGAAGCCTCCCATCTGAAGGCGCGGCTTCTCACGATCACGCTCGATCCGCAAAATGACCTTCCCAGCACTATGCGCCGACTCGCGCAGCGTTTTCAGGCGAATCCGCGATACTGGCTGCTGGCGAGCGGAAAGATCTCCGAGGTCCAGACGATGATGCGCGAGTTCGGCGTCGTTTCGGTTAAAGGCCGCGACGGCTACCGCGAGGAGCACACGACCTTCGTCTATCTCCTCAACAGCGATGGTGGGCTCGCGCAGACGCTGCTCGCATCGAGCTCTATGAGCGATGCGATCGTCGAGGCCGTGCGCGAAGCTCGCGAGGTGGCGTCACGATGATCCGTCGATTTGGAGGCGCACTAGCGCTGCTGCTTGCGGCCTGTACCGCGGGCGGTATCCCAGCGTCGTCGGGCGGAGGCGGCGGGGTGACGATTGACATCAGCCTCGCTCAGTTTGGACAGACGCCGACGCTGTATGGTTCGAGCGGCGGGTTCTCGCCGCCAATCATGACCGTCTCGGTGGGAACGCAGCTCCACTTCATGAGCATCGATAATTTCTGCTGCCACACGGCAACCTTGATTCCCGGCGCTACATCATTCCCGCCGGGCTCACCATTCAAGCAAAGCGCAACGCAACAGTCGGGGACGACGCTCTCGGGCGGGTTCAGCAGCGGCGCGCTGCAGCCGAGCACATCGTCGCAAACGATTACGGCCGATCAGCCGGGAACGTACCTCTACGGCTGTTTCTTCCACTACGCGGCACCGATGCGGGCAGCGATCATTGTCCAGTAAAGCTTTCGCCGCCGCGCTTTGCTTCGTCTTCGTCGCGCTGTTTTGCGCGCCGGCACGCGCGATCCCGATCTTTGCCCAGCGGTACCATTTCCGCTGCGGACAGTGCCACAGCGTATTGCCGGAGCTCAACGCATTCGGGAATTACTTCCGCTCGCACGGGTATCGCCTTCCATTGCCGGAGCACGGCACGACGATCTTCGCAATCCGTTACCAGATGGAGTACGACAAGCAGCCGGCGCCGGACAACCCCAGATTTACGCCGGGCGGCATCCTTCTGGGCAGCGGGAATATTGGTCCCATCACCGCTTTTATTCATTACACGCTGGGGGCCGGAGGCGGACCGGCCGCGACCTATCTCTTGTTTTTTTCCGACTACAACCAACACACGCAAAGCCTCTTTCGCGTAGGACTCTACGAGTTGCCGCTCGCGCAATCGCCGGGCGAGCGACTCGACGACTTGCAGCAATACGGATACTACGGCGCCCACGTCGGCTTGAACAATTTGCCGCTCTCTGCGCCGCGTTGGGGACTGCAAGGCGAGCGTACCTTCGGCAAGTTAGACGCCTACGTCACGGCAAGCATCGCCTCTTTTCAAGGCGCGCCGTACGGCGGCAAGCCGGTTCCGACAGGCGAGACGACGTACATGAAGCAGCCGGAGCTGAGTCTTTGGCTGCGCGATACCTTGGCGCAAACGAACAAGAGCGAGCTCGACCTCGGCGCCACCGCGCTCGGCGGAACGTTAGGGGTAACGCCGACGGGGCGCCCCACCTTTGCCGATCTCTACGAGCGCTACGGCTTGCTCGCGCATGCGCGATACGGCGATCTCGATTTTCAAGCCGAGCAGTGGTACGGCGACGACCATGACGCCGACGGTTTTCTCACCAATCAGCATTCTTCGGGAGGTTACGCGAGGTTGAAATACTATCCGATCCCACACGCTTACTTCGGGGTGCGCTACGACGCGTACGCCAACCCCTTCATTAACCGCGACGTGGTCTATTACGGCGCGGTCCAGATTGCACCATTTCGCATCCTCGCCCAAGAAGTTCAGCAACCTGCTGCGCATCCGTACTTCAGCGCTGCGTTGACAGTAGCTTTCCCTGGGCCGTTGA
>DATDIA010000211.1:0-6448 GCA_036521295.1 Candidatus Cybelea sp.
GATCAGCGCCGTCGCTATGATGGTCAGGGAGCCGCCTTCTTCGATCTTTCGCGCCGCGCCGAAGAACCGCTTCGGCTTGTGGAGGGACGCAGTGTCGAGACCGCCCGAAAGGGTGCGCCCAGAACTTGCGACGACCTGATTGTACGCGCGCGCGAGGCGCGTGATCGAATCGAGAAGGATCACGACGTCTTTGCCCAGTTCGACGAGCCGCTTCGCGCGCTCCATCGCGAGCTCGGCAACGGCCGTGTGGTTTTCGGGATGCTCGTCGAAGGTCGACGCGACGACCTCTCCGTCGATCGTGCGCTGCATGTCGGTGACTTCTTCGGGGCGCTCGTCGACGAGCAGCGCGATGATATGTGCGTCGGGATGGTTGATCGAAATTGAGTTTGCGATGTTCTTGAGAAGCGTCGTTTTACCGGCCTTGGGCGGCGAGACGATTAGGGCGCGCTGCCCCTTGCCGATTGGCGAAAATAGATCGATGACGCGCGTCGAGAGCTGCGTGGAGCGCACCTCGAGCTTAAAGCGCTCTTGCGGATAGATCGGTGTGCCTTTTTCAAAGACGCGCCTGCCCTTTATCGCCTCCGGATCCAAACCGTTTATTTTATCGACGCGGATCAGCCCGTAGTATTTTTCGCTCTCCTTCGGGCGGCGTGCTTGGCCCTCCACCATGTCGCCCCGCCGTAGTTCGAAACGGCGTATTTGCGACTGGCTCACATAGATATCGTCGTTGCCGATGTAGTAGCCCGCTCGACGCAAGAACCCGTACCCTTCCGGAAGTACGTCGAGAACGCCACCGGCCACTTCGATGCCGGAACGCGCTATCTGCGCTTGCACGAGCAGCGTGACGATCTCGTCCTTCTTTAATTTCGCAGGGGTAGGGATCTCGACTTCGAGCTCTTTTGCTATGTCGATGAGCTCCGTCTTTGTCTTCTCAGCGAGCTGAGCCGCGGTCTGTATCGGCGGTGCTTCGACCTGTGGAAGCTGATCGTGATAGACCGCAGGATGTTGCGCAAAGTGATGCCGGCGACGCGATCGCCGGCGGCGTCCTCCTGGTTGTTGGGGACGCATATCGTTGTTGGGGCGATGCTCGATGTTGGGACGATGTTCCGTTTGCAGAAGAGTATCTCTCTCTAGAACCGTTCGCGCCAAGCTGGGAGAACCAAGGGCGAGGCGAGGCTGCCTTCGCAATCAGATCGTTGGTACGAACGTGGAGGTATCAATTGGTGTCACAGCTGTCACCATATGACCGCAACGCGACGACCACACTATAACACACCCTCAACGGGTGTTCAAGCGGGGCTCAGCCGCGCGGCTCCGCTAACGTAGGGATTTCCCGCCGCATAGAAACGCAGCCGCCGCTCTGCCGCTCGGGTCACTCCGATGCGGGGACTGCGGCGCACGCGCACGGGCAGCTCCTCCATCTCCGCTAACCAAAGACGTGGATCATCGAAAAGATCGACTCCGTCCAAGGAACGATCGATGGCAAACGCACGGCAGAGCCGACCCGGACCTCGACAGAGATCGCGCCTACTCTCGGTCGCGCGCCGTTTCTGCATGAGCGCGATGCCTTCGGTGGGCTCGAGCGCGCGCACGAGCACGCCGGCACCTTCCCCATCGCGTTCGCTCGATAAATTGAAACAGTACGACGTTCCGTAAATTTGATAGACATAGGCGCGATGCGGGGGGCCGAAGAGCGTTGCATTACGCAGGCTCTTACCTCGATACGCATGGCAGGCCGGATCTCCCGGAAGGTAGGCTTCCGTCTCGATTATTCGTCCAGCGGTTATTCCTTGGTCGCTATCGCGTACCAGAACGCAGCCGAGCAATGCACGCGCCAGCGCACGGGTTTCGACCGGTAACTGTGCCGGCCGCAGCCGGTGAAGCGTCATGCCGCAACGTTCAGCACCACTTCGGCTCGCGCCCTGTTCGTCAGATCCTCAGTCGCGCCGGCTTGCACTCCGAACTTCGCGAGAGAGTTCAGCGCGCAACGCAGACGAACGTACGAAAGAACCAGCGTTTCGCCGACGCCTTGCCCCGTTGCAATCTCTTCGACGAACTCAGGGTTGCCAAGTATGAAGCGCACTTCGCGAGCGCCACGCTTACCCAAGGCGTGCGACACCGCGGTGAGCGCGGCGTAACCAATCGTTCGGTCGGACCACGGCTTAGACGCCGTAACGCGAAAGCCGATTCGAAGCAGCTGTTTCGATTGTGCGCCCGTGATGCGCACGTACGCTAGACCATTTCCGGCCTCGGCGGCGGCGTAGCCAACCATTGCCTCGACCACGGGATCGTAGCTTCGCATCGTTTGCATTCAGGGGGCCTCTGCCATATTTTAATACGAACGTATGTTCGTAGTCAAGCGATGCGGGCGGGCCGCACGAGGCTTTCGTAAAGCGCCTGCATGCGATCGACCTGGCGTTCGATGGAAAAGGCGAGTGCTGCAGTGCGAGCCTCCCGTGCGTGGGAAAGGCCCCAGTTCGGCACCGGCTGGAAGGCTTCGGCGAAAGCTTCCATGGTCGGATCCACGACCCGACCCGCATTGCCCAGCACCTCGCGGTTTTGCGGGGCATCGGCTGCGATAACGAAGGCCCCGGCCGCCAGGGCTTCGGCCAGAACCAACCCTTGCGTTTCGGTCGTACTCGGCATGAGGAAGAGATCGGCGCTGGCGTAGAGATTGGGGAGTTCGTCGCGTGGGACGATACCGAGGAAGCACGTCGCCGCGCTGACACCGGCGTCACGAGCCTGCCGCTCCAACTCGTGTCTGTGCGGGCCGTCGCCGGCGATGACGAGCTTCAGCGCGTCGTTCTTGGCCCGAGCCAACGCCTGAACGAGCAACTCCACGTTTTTCTCTCTGGCAAGCCGGCCGACGTACAAGAGCAGTCGCTCGGACCGCCCGACGCCAAGCCGCACGCGCAGCGATTCGTCACGCCGGCCGGCCCCGAAGCGCCCGACGTCGATACCGCTCGGCACGACTTCAATGGGCACGGTGACACGCAACGCGCGCAGCCGCTCTGCCATCGCCGGAGTCGGAACGACCACGGTGTCGGCGTGGTTAGCAAAGGCCCGCGTCAGTGCAGAAGCGGCAAACCGCGTGGCGTTGGGTTCGAATGGGACGTAGTGCGCGTAGGCTTCGAGCTGCGTGTGATACGTGTAAACGAGCGGTACGCCATACCGGCGCGCGTAGTGCAGGCCCATCCATCCAGTGACGAACGGCGAATGAACGTGGACGAGCGATAACCGCTTGATGACGCCGTTGAGATTGCGTTTGCTCACCAGTGGCAGCGTCAGACGGTACGGCGTACGCATCGGCAAGGGCAACGACGGCATGCGAAAGACGGGCCCATCGGGCTCGGTGTAGCCCGGCATCCACGGCGCAAAGCAGTAGACGTGGTGGCCGCGACCGCGCAAGCCTTCGGCGAGCGACTCGACTGCCGTGACGACGCCGTTGACGACCGGCCTATATACTTCGGTAAAAAACCCGAGGCGCAACCCGTCCATCTGTTCGAGCTTTCCTTCGCTTTGGAATGCGGGACCGCCCCGCAAAAGGATGCTCCTGCCACGCTATGACTTTGAGCATATTCCCCCAGGGTCACGGACGTGCTATAGTTCCCGGGTCAGATGGCCTGCCGACACGGAGGGCAGGCAGGTGGGATCATCGGTACTCCGTGATCCAATCGCCCGCGGCCGACTCGCGCCGCTTCCCAAAACACGCGACTCCTCGTTCCTGGCTGCGCTTTGCGTCGTGGCAGAGCCGAACCCGGACGGAAGTCGAGAGAAGAAAGGAACATCGGGTTGAAAGGAAGCTTCCTCTGCGCCGCCTTCATCGTTGCGACACTCGGCGGCCATCCGGCTGTCGCGCTCTGCGCCGCGACGCCGCCGACCTCGGTAACATGGCACGGTGGCGGCCTCTTAACGTGGGATCGTGTCGAGGTTCGGACGATTGCACCGCAAACGGTTCACCGCCTCACGCCCAACGCCGGCGCTCGCTCGAAGGTGATCGCGGCGGGTACCCCCGGCCTCCTCGAGGTCCGCATGCGATATGCCCAGCGAGACGGAGGGCCGGTTCGCGGCTACGTGCTCGTTGCGAGAGTGATTCGCGCGGCTAAGCCGCGCATTGTTGCCGAGGGCATCGGCGCGATGCCGCTCTCTTTTTTCGAATCCCGAGGCATTGCCGCGATGACACACATGGCGCGCAGCGCGATCGAGATGATCGCCACCGCCTATACCGCGGATTGCGCGGGCTGCGACGGGTGGACGGAGATCGGACGGCGCGCCGGCCACGGAATCGTTGCCGTCGATCCGCGAGTTATTCCGATCGGAACACATCTTTATATAACGGGCTATGGTTTGGCGATTGCCGGCGATACCGGCGGAGCCATCATCGGTCGTCGCATCGATCTCGGCTTCGACTCGCAACGCGACGCGATGCTTTTCGGCCGGCGTGCGGTAACGGTTTACCAGCTCAAATAGCGTAGAATCGCGAGGTGGGGCGAGATCTTAATCCCCGCCAACTGCTCGCGCGCGCCGGCATACGGCCGAAGAAGCGCTTCGGGCAGACTTTCCTGCAAAACGCTCCCGCGGCACGTACGATTGCGCGGCTGAGCGTCGCAGGGTCGCAGGGCGCACGAATCCTTGAAATCGGAGCGGGCACCGGGGCCCTTACTCTCGCGCTTCTCGAGGAAGGCGCGGACCTCACCGCAATCGAGATCGATACGGATCTCGTGGCATTGCTGCGTTCACGCGCGCCATTAGCGGGCCTAGAAATCGTGCAAGCCGACGCGATGGAATTCGATTATCTCGCCTGGTCTTCTGGGCGACGATGGCACGTGGCCGGAAACCTTCCCTATAACATCGCAACCGCGCTGATGCTGCGCTTGATCGAGATGGAGCATGGTCCGGATTCCTTAACCGTCATGGTGCAGAAGGACGTCGCCGAGCGTTTTATCGCCGGACCGGCCACGCCGGCGTACGGCAGCCTTTCCGTCGCAGTACAGTACGCGATGCACGCGCAGCCGCTTTTGACGCTTCCCCCCGAATCATTTTATCCGCCACCAAAAGTGCATTCCAGCGTCGTCCGGCTCGTCCGGCGCGCCGAGCCCGCAGTCAGTCCACGCGATTCCGCGACGTTCTGGAAGGTTGTCCGCGGCGCGTTCGCGTACCGGCGCAAGACGCTCGCCAACAGTCTATCGCTTGCGCTCGATCTCGATCGCGCGAAGATCGCACGAGCGCTCAAGTTGAGCAATCTCTCTCCGGAGCTTCGCGGTGAACGACTCGACCTCGGCGATTTCGCCCGTTTGGCCGACGCGCTGGCCGAAGGATAGCTTCAAAGGCATTTCGACGTGGCTGCTGGCCGGCTTCGTCGCGGGGCTTTTCATTTTCGCGTTCGTCGCCGGGCTGAAAACGAGCCGGGTGCCGGCGATGGGTCCGATGGAGTTTGATGCTTTGATCTTGCTGCAGTTTGTGCTCGAAGGCATCCTGCTCGTCATCGTACTCGCCGCTCTGCCGGCGCTTTCGAAGTTCAGCTTGCGCGAGCTCGGATTTCGCCGTCCGAGCAACCAGACCGTTGGGACGGCAATCCTCGGTGCGATTGCCATGGTAATCGTCGCCAACGGCGGCGCTTCGCTGGTCGATTATCTCGCGCATAGTCAGCATCAGCAAGATATCGTGCAAATATTCAAAGGGCTACACGACCGCACGACGGTCGCGTTGTTCGCTGGTTTCGCCGTCTTCTTTGCCCCCTTTGCCGAAGAAACGTTTTTCCGAATCTTCTTTTTCAATCTCGGGCTGCGCTATGGCGGCTTCTGGGCTGGCGCCGTTCTTAGCGGCGTTCTCTTCGGCATCGCGCACGGCGATCTCTATGCCGCACTGCCGTTAGCCTTGGGTGGGGTGATTCTCTGCGCCGTCTACTATCGGACCAGAAACGCTTACGCTTCGATGATCTCGCACGCGTTGTTCAATGCCGTATCGATCGTGGCGCTCTTGGTAGCGCCGCAAATTACCTGAGGCCTCGCGCCAACTCGACGACGGCGCCGGCACCGATCACTTCCTTGTCGAGGTAGATCAAACGGTGTTGGAGCGCCAGTGGTTTCGTCGTCGTTGCCGGACGCCGCTCGAACGCGCGATCTCGAACGTACCGTCCAACGAGATGAATTGCGTCCGGATTAGGCTCATCGTACCAGTCCGGGTGGTGTGCGACCCAGATGCCGATTGTGGGAATGCCGCCACGGGCCATCGTGAGGTGCAGCGGACCGGCCGGGATTCCAACGAAGAGGTCGGTGCGTTTTGCAAGCGCCTTGTATGCTCGCGCAAAGGGTTCGTCGAGGTCGCCGAAGAGCGCTCGAAACCCGGCCGCCCCTTCGCCCAGATCTTCGTCATCCATCGAGATGAAGCGCCAGCCTGGCGACTCGCGACGCATCGCAGCAACGAACGCGCGGGCTTCGGAGCCGTC
>DATDIA010000212.1:0-17358 GCA_036521295.1 Candidatus Cybelea sp.
CGGTTTCGGCGACAGTTCGTGCCGGCCTGACCCGAGAGGCCGATTCTAACAAAATCAGATACCCCGGTTCAATACGTCCGGGAGAAATAACCAGCCGCACAGCAAGAGGAGGCACCAGTTGACCGCGTGAGAGGTCCAGCAGTACGGACATTCTTGGCGGGTGAGGAAGATCAGCGAAAAGGCCAGATAGGCCGACGTCGCCGCAGCGCCTAGGACCAGGGCGAGGAGCACAATCGCTGCCACCGGCCCGTGCACGATCCAAACCGTCGACGCGATGACCGGGTAGTAGAGTGAGCCAAGGAGCGAATTAGGAACGCCGAAGAGGTGCGCCCTGGGGGTTTTTACGACGCTCGGGCCTTTGACTTCACCGCGCGACGCGCGCCGGCTTTTGTTCAGCATGAAAAGCGAGGCATAGAGCCCAACACCGCACAGGAACGTGATGACCGCTCTGACTACCATCGCTTGAGTCGTCTCCTTCGTAAGGTCGGCGCGATCGCGCTACTTGCCGCCTCGTTCGTGCTTGCATTCTTGGTGATCCGCCACCAGCCGCGCGTCGCCCACGAGATCCGCACGATCGGTCCGTTTGCCTACCCTCTCGCCGTCGCAGTCTTTGCCGTCGTCGCGGCGGCGCCGTTTTCGGTGACCGACGCCCTGGCCGTCATGAACGGCGCAATATTCGGACCCCTTAAGGGTACCCTGGTCGATACTTTTGGCCTCATTGGGGCCGCGTTGCTTGGGTACTGGATTAATCGGCATGCCACGCGGGTTTGGCGACTGGAAGATTATCTCCACCGGCTCCCCGCATGGGTGAAGCGGTTCCCGGTCGGCTCCCCGGCCTTCTTGTTGGCGGTTAGAATAATTCCGGGATTCGGTGGTACGGTTGCGACTGCGACCGCGGCGGCCTTTCGCGTGCCGGTCTGGGTGCACGTTTGGACGATGTGCGCCATTGCGATACCGATTTGCGCGTTGCTAACGATCTTCGGCGACCGCGTGACGGTCGCGTTGCATGGCTATGAATGGCGAGCGCGTCACTACGCGCGCCATTATTGCGAAACGCATCGCTGTCCGCACTTTCGATTCCGCCGCTTGCAAACGGCTTCCCCGCCGCCGTGACGGCGCCGCAGATCGTCGCGGAGGGAGCAACGCTGGATCGGCTCTGCGGTCGGGTTGCCGATGCCGATCGCGTCGGCCTCGATACCGAGTTTCACGCCGAGCGCACCTACTCGCCGCGCTTGATGGTCGTGCAGCTCGCCTTCGATGACGGCGCGGCAATTATCGATGCCGTGTCGCTTCCCGATTTGCGACAGCTCGTGCGCGCGCTTACGCAGACGACGGTCGTCGGGCACGCTCTCTCGGCGGACTTGAAGATCTTTGCCGACCGCTTCGATCTCGTGCCCCCGCGCGTCTTCGATACCCAGGTCGCTGCAGCGTTTCTCGGTTACGGCATGCAGGTTTCCCTCGCGGACTTGGTGCGCGCCGTCTGCGGAGTGCGGCTAGCAAAATCGCAGACGGTAAGTGACTGGTCGACGCGGCCGTTCTCTGAACGGCAGATCGAGTACCTCGTCGGCGACGTCGCGCATTTGTTGCCCCTCTATGACGCTCTGCGGCCGCGGTTGGAAGAAAAGGGCCGGTACGAATGGGTCTACGAGGAGTGCGCGGAGCTCGGCGACATCGAGCGTTATCGCATCGACGAGCGCCGCGCATACATGCGCGTCCCTGGAGCGATGCGAATGAACCGCCGAGAGCTCGGCATCCTAAACGAGCTGGTGAAGCTCCGCGACCGGGTTGCGCGCGAGCGCGACCTCCCGGTGCGATACGTTTTACCGGACGACGTTGTCGCGGGCCTCGCGGTGCTCAAGCCCGCGCAAATCGAAGATCTCGCACAGCTTCGCCGGCTCGACGCGGGAATGAAGCGTCAACTCGGCCGCGCGATATTGGAGGCGGTTGCGCGCGGGCAGGCGCTCGACGAAGCGGATCTTCCGCAGCGCCCGAACCGCTCAAGCGCACCGGCGCGCGATGCGCTCGTTTCATTACTCGGCGCTGCAATCGCCGAGATCGCTCGCGAGGCGGGACTTCCGGCAAGCCTGCTCGTGCCGCGTGCTTCCGTAGAGCGTCTCGCGCGCGAGGTTCCGCAAGATCGAGCCGGCTTCGAGCGCACGCTCGCGTTACAGCCGTGGCGATTGTCGCTGGTCGCCGAACCACTCTGGCGCCTGCTCTGCGGCGAATCGACGCTCAAAATCGAAGGCTACGCTGGCGGCGACCCCAAAGTACGATTCTCCGATGAGTTTGGATAGCTTCAGCGCGCTCGACACGCTGCGCGTCGGCGATCGTTCGTACGCGTACTTTCGGCTTGGGGCACTCGAGCAGTCGGGCGTAGCGAACCTCGCGCGCCTTCCGTTTTCGCTCAAGGTTCTGCTCGAGAATTTGTTGCGTTTCGAGGATGGGCGAGCCGTGCGGCGCGAGGATATCGAAGCGCTCGCGCGCTGGAGCCCTCGCGGGGGCCCCGAGCGCGAAATCGCTTTTACGCCCGCTCGCGTTTTATTGCAAGATTTCACCGGGGTGCCCTGCGTCGTCGACTTAGCGGCGATGCGCGATGCCATCGCCGAGATGGGCGGAGATCCTAAGTCGATCAATCCGTTGCAGCCCGTCGAGCTGGTGATCGACCATTCGGTGCAGGCCGATTACTTCGGTGCCAATGACGCGTTGGCCAAGAATACCGAACTCGAATTCGAACGCAACCGCGAACGCTACGCCTTCCTCAAATGGGGCCAGTCGGCGCTCTCCGGCCTGCGAGTCGTGCCGCCCGGAACCGGAATCGTTCACCAGGTCAATATCGAGTATCTTGCTCGAGTCGTTTTCGGTGCCGCTTCGACATCGCTCAGGACAGGCTCCCTCGAAGCTTTGGCTGATCTGCCGGTCGCCTATCCCGATACGGCCGTTGGCACCGATTCGCACACGACGATGGTCAACGGTCTCGGCGTGCTGGCGTGGGGCGTCGGCGGCATCGAGGCCGAGGCGGCGATGCTCGGGCAGCCGGTAACGATGCTCATACCCGAGGTGATCGGCTTTCGGTTGGAGGGCGCATTACGTGAAGGCGTGACGGCGACCGATCTCGTGTTGACCGTCGCCGAGATGCTACGACGCAAAGGCGTCGTGGGAAAGTTCGTCGAGTTCTACGGCGAGGGACTCTCCGCGTTGCCGGTCGTCGATCGCACGACAATTAGCAACATGTCGCCCGAGTTTGGTTCGACGGTCGCCATTTTTCCGATCGATGACCGCACGCTCGAGTATCTCCGCCTCACGGGGCGCGCTGCCGAGCAGGTCGCGCTGGTCGAAGCATATGCGAAGGCGCAGATGCTTTTTCGAAGCGATGTGACGCCCGATCCAGAGTTTGTCGACTCACTCTCGCTCGATCTGGCTGCGGTCGAGCCCAGCCTGGCCGGCCCGCGGCGTCCGCAAGACCGCGTCCCGCTGACCGGCGTGAAGCGATCCTTCGAGGACGGTATGCTCGAGTGGGGTGCTGCGCGCGAAAGAGCCAACGACGCGATTTCGCGATTCGAGAACGAGGGCGGCGGTGGGACGGCGACGGTGACACAAACGATCGATCAGGTCGACGATGGATCGGTCGTGATCGCGGCGATCACGAGTTGTACCAATACGTCGAACCCGTCGGTCCTCATTGGTGCCGGACTGCTGGCGCGCAACGCCGTCGAGCGCGGGCTTCGAACCAAGTCGTGGGTCAAAACGTCGCTTGCTCCAGGCTCCAAAGTCGTTACCGATTACCTAACGAAAGCCGGGCTGCAAGAGTACCTCGACCGGCTGGGTTTCAATCTCGTGGGATACGGTTGCACGACCTGCATCGGAAACTCGGGCCCGCTTCCGAGCGATGTCGCGCAGGCTGTCGCCGACGGCGATTTGATCGTCGCCGCGGTGCTTTCCGGCAATCGTAACTTCGAAGGACGCATCCATCCGCAGGTCCGGGCGAACTATCTCGCCTCACCTCCGCTCGTCGTTGCGTACGCGTTAGCGGGACGCATCGACGTGGATTTGACGACCGACGCACTCGGTGTGGGCGGCGACGGGAGGCCGGTTTTTCTTCGCGAGATCTGGCCGAGCAACGATGAGATCGCAACCACAATGGCAGAGTGCATCAGTAAGGAAATGTTCGAACGCGAATATGCCGACGTCTTCAAAGGGGACGAGAACTGGAACCGAATGAACGTCGCCGCGACCGAGCGCTATCCTTGGGATGCCGCCTCCGAGTACGTCAAAAAGCCCCCCTACTTCGACGGAATGCCATCGGAACCGGCTCCGCTGCAGGACGTGCACGGCGCACGCGCGATCGCGGTGCTGGGCGACTCGGTTACCACCGACCACATTTCGCCCGCCGGAAGCATCGCCAGAAACAGCCCGGCCGGCGCCTATCTGACGCAGCGGGGCGTCGAGCCGCGCGATTTCAACTCGTACGGCGCGCGGCGCGGCAATCATCAAGTAATGGTGCGCGGCACCTTTGCGAACGTGCGCCTGCGTAACGAACTCGTGCCGGGCGTCGAGGGCGGAGTTACGCGTTACCTGCCGAGTAACGAGCAGGTCTCGATCTTCGACGCCTCGCGCAAGTACGCCGCGGACGGCACGCCGCTCATCGTGCTCGCGGGCAAGGAGTATGGTTCGGGCTCTTCACGTGACTGGGCCGCCAAGGGACCCTACCTGCTCGGCATCAAAGCGGTGATTGCCGAATCGTTCGAACGCATACACCGCAGCAACTTGATCGGCATGGGCGTGCTTCCGCTCGAGTACATGGATGGCGCAGATCGCTCGACGTACGGTTTAGAAGGCGAGGAGATCTACGACATCACCGGCCTTGGTGGCGGACTCGAGCCACGCATGCGCCTGCAGGTAAAGGCCACCGACCCGCGCAGCGGCAAATCGATCGAGTTCAACGTGCGCGTGCGCATCGATACGCCCAACGAAGCCGAATACTACCGCCACGGCGGGATCTTGCAGTACGTCCTGCGCCAGCTACGGTCAAATCGGGCGTAATGTAAAACGCCCCCTTTCCAAAACTTGACACATTCTGTCATGTTTGAATAGTTTGATAAGGTCGTGAAGGCCAACCGGCTGGTCTCGCTCTTGCTGTTGCTGCAATCGCGCCGCCAGTGCTGCGCACGGCTGCTGGCCCAGCACTTGGAAGTTTCCGAACGAACGATTTATCGCGACGTGGACGCTCTGTGCGCGGCTGGGGTACCAGTCTACGCCGAGCGCGGGTCGACCGGAGGGATCGCGCTCGCGGACGGCTACCGGCGCGCGCTCACGAATTTCGACGAAGACGAGGTGCGCGCGCTCTTCGTCTCGGGAGCGAGCTCGCTGGCCGATCTCGGGCTGGAGCGCGGGCTCAGCCGAGCGCTAGAAAAGCTTCGCGGCGGCCTTGCCGACGTCTATCGTCGCGCTGCGGACAAATCGCGGTCGCGCATTCATCTCGATCAGCGCCGATGGAATCAGCCCGAACCGTCCCGGACGCTCCTTACGACCTTGCGCCGCGCCGTGTGGGACGACCGGCGGCTGCGCATACGCTACGAAGACCGAAACAAAACGCTTTCAACGCGAACCGTCGATCCATTAGGTTTGGTCTCCAAAGCCGGCGTCTGGTACCTGATCGCGCGTCGCAACGACGACCTGCGCAGCTTTCGCGTCGAACGCATTCGGAGCGCCGCGGAGATGGCGGAGCGATTCGAGCGGCCACAAGATTTCGACCTCGAGCGTTACTGGCGGGAATCGTCGGCGCGATTCAACGAGGTCTCGCGAAGCGCCGACTGCATCGTGACGCTGCGCGCGGCGAACGATGCGCTCCAACGCATCACGTTCTATTGGCCGGCCGAGATCGTAACCCGAGGCAAGCGAGAGTCGCTCGTGCGTTTGACCTTTCCGGGAAACGAAGTTGCACTCTTCCAAGCGCTCGCGTGGTCCGACGTTGCAACGCTTCTCGAGCCGGCCGAGCTTCGCGACGCCGTGGTGGCACGAGCTCGGCAGGCCTTGGCGCGTTACGCGAATCGGAAGCGTTAATCCCGCGTCTTGCGCTGATGAATGATGATCGCGTTGCCTTCGGGATCCTGGCCGAAAGCCATGAAACATACGGGTGACTCGGTCACGTCGCTGAGAGCGAGTCCGCGCGATCGGTAGTGCTCGACCGCCGCCTTCGCGTCCTCGACCGCGAACATAATCGCTCCGCCCGTTTGTCCATCTTCGGGCTTCCATACGCCGAACGTCGATCCATCGGCTAGCTCAAACTCCGCCCCACGCCCCTCGTCGTCGATCGCCGTGGGCGTCATGCCGAGCACGTCGCGATAGAATTCGATCGCGCGTTGCGGATCTCGAACCAGATAGGCAGAAATGTCCATGCCGGTAATTGCGGTGGTTGTGTCGGTTCGTTGAGTTTGGTTCATGGCACGAGCCTATACGAGATACATGACACCCACTGTCATGTTTGAGAAATTTAGAGCTGGGCTCGCCGGAAATCGGCCAGAAGCGAGGCGACGTAGTTCAAGAATCGTGCCGCAGCCGCACCGTCGACGACCCGGTGATCGTAGCTCACGCTGATCGGAAGCATCAGACGCGGCACGAACTGCTCGCCGTCCCAAATCGGTTTCATCGCGGTTCGGGTCGCGCCCAGAATTGCGACCTCGGGCGCATTGACGATCTGAGTGAAGGCCGTTCCGCCGATTCCGCCGATGGACGAGATGGTAAAGGAGCCGCCTTGCATCTCCGTAAGGCCCAGCTTTCCTTCGCGCGCCTTCAAGGCAAGCTCGGCAGCAGCGCGCGCGACTTCGAGTAGTCCTTTGGCCTCGGCATTTTTGATCACGGGTACGACCAGACCGTCGGGCGTATCGGCCGCAAATCCAATGTTATAGTAACGCTTATAGACGAGCTCGCCGCCGTCGAGTGAGGCGTTGAACTCAGGATATCGCCGGAGTGCGGCGACCGCGGCTTTCACTAAAAAGGCCAGGACCGTCAGCTTCGGCGCCTCGGAGCGTTCGGCATTAATCTCGTTACGAAACGCTTCGAGCGAGGTGATGTCGGCCTCGTCGTAGTTCGTGATGTGCGGAATTTGAAGCCAGTTTCGATGCAGGTTCGGACCCGAGAGCCTCTTGATCCTCGAAAGCGGGCGGCGCTCGACCTCACCGTACTGCGCGAAATCGACCTTTGGCCAGGCCGGCAGCCCGTCAAAGCCCGGCGCGGCGCTCGAGCGCTGCAGCGATCCCTTGACAAATGCCTGCACGTCCTCTCGTGTGATGCGCCCATTCGGACCGCTTCCGCGCAAATGGCGAAGATCGACTCCGAACTCGCGTGCGAGCCGGCGAATCGCCGGACCGGCATGAAGGGAGCCGTCGCCCATGACGGGCGCCGGAGTTTGAGCCTGCGTTTGCGGTTGCGGCTGCTCTGCGGGCGCCGCTTGAGGCGCGGTCTCCTTCGGCGCGGCAGCCTGCGGAGCGGGCGCGACTTCAGAAGAAGAAGACTTCTCCGGTGCCGTTGTCTTCGAAGGTTCATTCTGCGCGGGCGCAGCGTCAGAGCTCAAGGCCAAGATCGCCGATCCCTGCGAAACTCTGTCGCCCACCTTCACCTTGACGTCTTGCACGACGCCGTCGGTCTCGGCGGGGACCTCCATCGAGGCCTTTTCGCTTTCGAGCGTGATGAGCGAATCGTTCTTTTTGACGCGATCCCCGGCTTTCACCAAGACCTCGATCACCGGCACGTCGTTGAAATCGCCGATATCGGGAACGCGCACCTCGATCGTATTGCTCATGTTTACGTTTCCCTTGCCATGCCTTGCGGCGAATGACCTACGTGCCGCCGCGGGGACTCCGACGCGAGCGCCATTGACAGGAGGTCATAACTTTCCTTAGCAGGTGGCGCGAGCGCGGTGTAGCAGGAGCGGAACATGGATGTGGAGCGACGAGCGACCCGAGGCGGCATGTAGTCATTCGCTGCAAGCCTCTCATGGTGTAGCAGGAGCGGAACATGGATGTGAAAGCACGAGCGACCCGAGGCAGCATGTAGGTTATTCCCCGCAAGCTTCTCATACGGTAATTGGATTTGGCTTGTTCGGATCGATTTTGTATTTCTCGAGCGCCTTCTGCACCGTTTCCGGGGGAATCGTTCCTTCGTCGGCGAGCGCCTGCAGGGCCGCGATCGTGACGAAATGACGGTCGACTTCGAAGAATGCCCGCAGCTTGCGGCGGTAGTCGCTCCGGCCGTAGCCGTCCGTCCCCAGTGCGATGTAGCGGCGGCCCACGAAGGGGTGGATCTCTTCGGCAAACGTTCGGATGTAGTCGGTTGCGGCAATGCCGGGCCCCGAACGATCTTGCAAGCACTGCTCGACGTAGGAGCGGCGCGGCGGTTCTTTAGGGTGAAGCATGTTCCAGCGTCGCGCGGCAACGCCGTCGCGCTGGAGCTCGTTGAAGCTCGTCACGCTCCACACGTCGGCATGCACCTTCCATTCGTCGGCGAGCAGATCGGCGGCGGCTTCCACTTCGCGCAAAATCGCGCCCGATCCGAAGAGTTGCACGTGCGGCCGTTTCGCATCGTCGGAAGCGGCATTGCGAATCAGATACATGCCGCGTAGAATTCCGTCGCGGGCCTCGGGCGGAATTGCGGGATGCGAATAGTTCTCGTTCATTAAAGTGATGTAGTAATAGACGTCTTCCTGCTCGTCGAGCATGCGCCGCAAGCCGTCCTGGATCACGACCGCGAGCTCGTAGGCATAGGTCGGATCGTAACTCCGGCAGTTTGGCACGAACGAGGCCGCAACTTGACTGCTGCCGTCTTCGTGCTGCAATCCCTCACCGTTGAGAGTCGTGCGGCCCGAGGTCGCGCCGAGCAAGAACCCGCGGGTGCGGCTGTCGCCGGCGGCCCACGTGAGATCGCCGACGCGCTGGAAGCCAAACATCGAGTAAAAAATGTAGAACGGAATCATCGGAAGGTCGTGGTTCGAGTATGACGTGCCGGCCGCAATCCACGAGGAGAGCGCGCCGGCCTCGTTGATGCCTTCCTGGAGGATTTGTCCCAACTTATCCTCGCGATACCACATGAGCTGTTCGGCGTCTTGCGGATGGTAGAGTTGCCCGACCGACGAGTAGATGCCAAGCTGGCGGAACATGCCTTCCATGCCGAAAGTCCGCGACTCGTCGGCAACGATCGGAACTACGCGAGGGCCAATCTCACGATCGCGCGCAATCGCGTTGAGGATCCGAACGAAGGCCATCGTCGTGGAGATGTGCCGGTCGCCGGTGCCTTGCAACTGGGCTTCGAAAACGGAGAGCGCGGGAACGGTAAGCGATGCCGATTTCTTGCGCCGCTGCGGGACGCTCCCGACCTGCGCGAGGCGCTCGCGCAAATACCGCATCTCCGGCGCGTCGTCCGCGGGCTTGTAGAAGGGGATCTTCTCACTGGCGATGGCGGCGTCCGAAATCGGCAACGAGAAACGGTCACGAAAGACGCGCGTCGCTTCAAGCTCCATCTTCTTGGCTTGGTGCGCGATATTTTGCGCTTCGCCGGCTTCGCCCATCCCGTAGCCTTTAATCGTCTTAGCGAGCACCACCGTTGGTCCGCCTCGATGTTCGAAGGCGGCTTTGTAGGCGGCATAGACCTTCACCGAATCGTGACCACCCCGCTGGAGGGCCCACACTTCGTCGTCGGACCAATCTTCGACGAGCGATCTCGTCTCGGGATAGCGGCCGAAGAACTCCTCGCGCACGTACTTGCCGTCTCGCGACTTAAACGTCTGATAATCGCCGTCGACGCACTCGTTCATGAGCTGCACGAGACGTCCGCTCTTGTCGGCGGCAAGCAGCGGATCCCAGCGGCTTCCCCAGATGACCTTGATGACGTTCCAACCGGCGCCTTTGAAAACGCCTTCGAGCTCTTGAATGATCTTGCCGTTCCCGCGCACGGGACCGTCGAGTCGCTGCAGATTGCAGTTGACGACCCATATGAGGTCGTCGAGCTTCTCGCGCCCCGCGAGGGAGATCGCGCCGAGGGATTCGGGCTCATCCATTTCACCATCGCCGACGAACGCCCAAACTTTTCGTCCCGTCGCGTCGAGCAGACCGCGATCGTGAAGATACCGCATGAAACGCGCCTGATAAATCGACATGATCGGCCCCAGCCCCATCGAGACCGTCGGGAACTGCCAGAAGTCCGGCATCAGCCAGGGATGCGGATACGACGAGAGGCCGTGGCCGTCAACCTCCTGACGAAAACGCTCGAGCTGCTTTTCGGTGACGCGACCCTCGAGAAAGGCGCGCGCATAAACGCCGGGCGACGAGTGTCCCTGGAAGAAGACGAGATCGCCGCCGAATCCATCTCTCGGCGTGCGGAAGAAGTGGTTGAAACCGACATCGTAGAGCGTTGCAGCCGACGCAAAGCTTGCGACATGGCCGCCGAGCTCGGAACTGATCTTGTTTGCGCGAACGACCATCGCCAAAGCGTTCCAGCGAACGTAATGGCGCAGGCGCGCTTCGAGCTCGCGGTCCCCGGGCATCGGTGGCTGCCGGTCGGCCGGGATCGTATTGACGTACGGCGTTGCGAGCCCCAGCGAGACGTGGGCGCCGCTGCTCTGCGCCTCATCAACGAGCTGCGCGATCAGCTGGCGCGCACGCTCGTGACCCTCCAGGGTAAGCACGCCGCGCATCGCGTCGAGCCATTCGCGCGTTTCTTGAGGGTCGGGATCGACGCCGAACGTCGTCATCGTCTGCGCTCCATTCACCGCGCCGAACCAATCCCTTTTGGCGGATCGGTCCAATAACGAGCCTGGTCGCCGCCAAAAAGCGTTGCAGCGTGGGCCGCCAGCGTTTAGATTAGTGGTGCCTACGCTCGGGAGGTGGTCATGTCGACTTGCAAGTTTTTCAGATGCTTGGCCGGCGGAGTGGTGGCAACGGTCTGCGTCGCGTGTTCGTCATCTGTCGGGCAGCACGTTGTGCCGGCAAGCGGTACTGGGCCGTCTCCGGCTATCGGCCGGGAAGCGGCGCCAATATTCGAACGGCCCAAAGTCGCGACGCAGCACCTGTACGTCATCGTCGGCACGTCGACAAAGTTCGTCGCCGAGTATCCGATCCAAAGCGGCATCCCCCAGACGAAGCCCGATCGCGTCGTCCGGGGCTTCTTCGCTCCCAATGCGCTGGCCGTGGACGGTGCTGGGCGGCTCTACGTCTTGGACGTAAAGAGCGTTAAGGTATTCGCACCCGGCGCGACCGGTCATGTGCAGCCAATCCGAGAGATTGACGTGCCCAGCTTTCTCAATTTCGACACGCTCGCCGTGGATGCTCACGGCTACCTCTACGTGGGAGAGTCCAAGCACGTCGTCATCTACAGCCCCAACGCGCACGGTCATGCGAAGCCCGTCGCCGTGCTCAAGCCCGCCGGCTATCCCGCCGGCCTCGGCATCTACCTGGGCGGCGATCTCTACGCGCTCGGCAACACGCAGCATTACGGTCGTCAACGCGTTTTTCGGACCCACGTCACGGTCTACACTGCGGCGCCCACTCCGAAGCGCATCCGAGGCTTCTGCACCCGCGAGCTTTTCAAACACGGGATCGACTACGGCGTTGCGCTGGATGGCCTTGGCCGCCTATTTACGACGCACACGGAGTTCATTAATAGCTTGCCGGTCGGCGAGATCGATGTCTTCGACGCAACTGCGAAGGGATGTCCGGTCAATAAGATAGCTAAGATCACGACCTCGAGTCCACGCTTGCTCGAACCGGTCTATCTCGCGGTTAGGAGTCCCTACATCTACGTCGCGGACGTGCAACAGGGAAACGGCGGGGTCGTGTTCACGCTGCGAAGCGCCGGAGTACGGCAAACGCCGGTGGCGACTCTATCGATCTCGAACGGTCGGCCGCACGGCCTGTACGGCATGGCACTCGGCCCCTAGCCTTCTGTGCATGAGGTCGGCTCCGCACGTATAAGAGTATTCGCAGCGGGAGCTCGCGTTAGGCGGGCTGAGAGGGCGACGGCAAAGCGCCGACCGCAAGTGACCTGATCCGGGTAATGCCGGCGTAGGGAGGTTGTCATGAAGATCTACGTCGAGGGCTCCGACCCTTCGATACGCGTACCCCGGCGCGCGATCGCGCTGACGGACGGCACCGTTCACACCCTGTACGACACGAGCGGCCCGTACGGCGACGACGCATGCACGATCGACATCCGGCGCGGCTTGGCGCCGCTGCGCGGTTCGTGGATTGCAGCGCGGGGAGATACGGCGCAGCTCCAATGGCCGACGTCGATCTACCGGCGTGGCCGGGACGTGATGAGCGAGCTCGACGGCCTGCGGTTCCCAGCGTCACGCGGGCCCCGGCGCGCGCGACCGGGCGCCAACGTGACGCAGATGCACTACGCTCGACGTGGCGAGATAACGCGTGAGATGGAGTTCGTCGCTCTGCGCGAAGGCGTCGAGCCGGAGTTCGTTCGCAGCGAGCTCGCGTGCGGTCGCGCGATCCTGCCGTCGAATGTCAATCACCCCGAAAGCGAGCCGATGATCATCGGTCGTAACTTTCTGGTGAAGATCAACGCCAACATCGGCAACTCGGCGGTGAGCTCGTCGATTGACGAGGAGGTCGAGAAGATGACGTGGGCGACGCGCTGGGGTGCCGACACCGTGATGGATCTGTCCACCGGCAAGAACATTCATGAAACGCGCGAGTGGATTCTGCGTAACTCGCCGGTGCCTATCGGGACGGTCCCCATCTATCAAGCACTCGAGAAAGTCGAGGGCAAAGCCGAAGAGCTGACGTGGGAGCTTTTTGCCGACACACTCATCGAGCAGGCCGAACAGGGGGTCGACTATTTCACGATCCACGCAGGCGTGCTGTTGCGCTACGTGCCGCTTACCGCCGATAGAATTACCGGCATCGTCTCGCGCGGCGGCTCAATTTTAGCGAAATGGTGCCTCGCGCATCACCGCGAGAACTTTCTCTACGAGCACTTCGAAGATATTTGCGAGATAATGAAAGCGTACGACGTCGCCTTCTCGCTCGGAGACGGCTTACGTCCAGGCTGCACCGCCGACGCAAACGACGCGGCGCAATTCGCCGAGCTTCAGACACTCGGCGAGCTCACCGATGTCGCGTGGAAGCACGACGTCCAGGTGATGATCGAAGGGCCCGGTCACGTGCCGATGCACATGATAGAGGAGAACGTCCGCAAACAACTCGAGGTCTGCAAAGAGGCGCCGTTTTACACTCTCGGTCCGCTGGTGACCGACGTTGCTCCCGGCTACGATCACATTACAAGCGCCATCGGCGCGGCAATGATCGGCTGGTTCGGCACGGCGATGCTCTGCTACGTTACGCCCAAAGAGCATCTTGGGCTGCCGAACAAAAAAGACGTCAAAGACGGCGTCATTGCCTACAAGATCGCCGCACATGCCGCGGATCTCGCCAAAGGGCACCCAGGCGCGGCTCATTGGGACGACGTCCTATCGAAGGCGCGCTTCGAGTTCCGCTGGGAAGATCAGTTCAATCTTTCTCTCGATCCCGAAACGGCGCGCGACTTTCATGACGAGACGCTGCCCGCGCCCGGTGCAAAGATCGCGCATTTCTGCTCGATGTGCGGTCCGCACTTCTGCTCGATGAAGATCACGCAGGAGGTTCGCGAGTATGCCGAACGCGGGATGGCTGAAAAATCGCGCAAGTTTCTGGATCAGGGCGCCGAGGTCTACGTTCCGGTCGCGCCGTAGCGTGCGGGGGTTTGGAGCCTGGTACGCTGTCGCAGTCGCGTTGTTGCTGCTTGGGATCAAGGCCGGGAGTGGACCAGCCGGCAAACCTTGGCAAGTGTTCGGCACTCCAGCGGTCCTCAAGCAGACCATCGCCTTTAGCAACGACGGTGCGGTTCTGCACGGCACGTTGTACCGGCCCGACACTTCGCAACGCGTTCCCGCCGTTGTGGCATTTCACGCTGCCGGACTCGGACGCGCGGACGCGGCGCTATACGTCCATTTGCGTCAAGGTCTACCGGCAATGGGGACCGCCGTCCTCTTGTACGATCGGCGCGGCACGGGACGATCGACCGGCACCAAGGACGTCAGCTATGAGACGCTCGCCGACGATGGAATTGCGGGAGCGCGCGCCATCTCGCAAATCCCAGCGATCGATCCGAATCGCATCGGATATTGGGGGCTGAGCCAGGGCGGCTGGCTCGCGGTGTTCGCGGCGGAACGTGATCCGCGTGCCGCGTTTGCCGTCTCGGTCTCCGCACCCCTGGTCACGCCGGAGCTGCAGATGGAATTCGCGATGATCAATCGGCTGCGCGTCAACGGTTATTCGTCTTCCGACGTCGCTGCGATGCTTGCGGCCCGCAAGGCATGGACCGCCTACCTTCGAGGAGATCTGCCGCGGGCGACGGCTGTGGCGGCCCTTTCAAAGATCGATCGAAAACCGTGGTTCGACCTGATGTACATGCCGTCGGTCAAGGATTTGCCGTCGAATCCCGCGGCGTCGTCGTGGCGCAAACAAATGGACGACGATCCACTTGCCGCTCTCAAGCGCGTGCGGCTCCCCGTCCTTTTTATCTACGGCGGCGACGATCCGTGGATTCCGGTGGCCGCAACAATCGACCGGTTGCGGCTGCTGGTTCGAGCGAACCCGGCCATCGAGTACGCGGTCATCGGCCGCGCGGACCATGACATGATGTTCGTGCAGCGCGAGACGATGAGCGTCAATACAGCGGCATTGCAGCGGGACGTGCCCCAGGCGCCGGCCTATTTCATGCTGCTTGCGTCGTGGCTGACGCGACACGTTGCGCAACCGGAATCGCGTTAGTGCGCCGGCCCTGCGCCGTGCTCTTCGACCGCGACGAAACAATCGTGATCGACGTGCCGTTCAACGGCGATCCCGACCGCATCGAACCGGCACCTGACGGCAGGGCCTTGCTCGACCGTTTACGGGCTGCGGGCTTGCAGGTCGCGGTCGTGAGCAATCAGAGCGGTGTCGGCCGCGGGTTCATCACCCCACAGGACGTGGATGCCGTCAATCGCCGAATTGACGAGTTGCTCGGACCGTTCGCGGGCTTCTTCGTCTGCCCGCATACGGTCGAAGACGCGTGCGAGTGCCGCAAGCCCAAGCCGAAGCTGATTCTCGACGCGGCGCGGGCGCTCGGCGTGGAACCGGCCTGCTGCGTCGTCGTCGGCGATCGAGAGAGTGACGTCGAGGCCGCGCGTAATGCCGGCGCGATTCCGTTGAAAATCGATGGCCCCAATGGTTTGGCTGCCGCCGTCGATCGCATACTGCAGTGGAGCGACGAGTCTCTCGAAACGTGACGAGCGAAAGTTACTGAGGGGTTGCGTCGAGCCAGTAATCGACGTCCAGCCCGTGTGCGGGTAGACCGGCGTAGGCGTTCGCCGGCACGTGGACGCTTTTGGCGAGATGCTCCCACGTTTGGAGCACGCGCACGACGTAGGTCTGAGTTTCGTCGTACGGCGGAATGCCGCCGTATTCGCGAACTGCCTTCGGCCCGGCATTATAGGCCGCGAAGACGAGGGTATAGTGCTTTGAGCCGAAGCGCTGCACGAGTCCTCGCAGGTAACGCGCGGCGCCGTAGAGATTCTGCTTGGGATCACGCGGGTTGACTCCGAGCAGCGCCGCCGTGCCCGGCATCAACTGCCCCAGACCGATCGCTCCCGCCGACGAAACGGCGTGCGTGTGCCACGCAGATTCTACCGTTACGATTGCAACGAGCATGTTTGCGTCGATGCGCCACCGCTCGGCATTGACGAGCACGCGCCGCGCGAGATCCCGGCTCTGCCATCTTGGCATCTGCGGATTGATCTGGCGGAGGACCGTCGAGTACACGGCGATTGCAGCCGGCGTGGCCGGCACAACACGATGATAAGCAAGCGCCGGCGCGGTAGAGATGAGCGAGATCAAGGCAAAAGCGGTTCCCGCCAGGAGGCTGGCGATCGTCTTGCGCATATGGGGCCGGTGGATTCGCGCCTTACTTCAGACCGGCCTTCCGGGGCGAGAGGGTCCCATCGCTCGCGATATCGCATACGAGCGCTTGCGATCGTTCTCGTGGTGTTGGCCGCAATTTGCGGCATGATCGCGTGGTCGCAATGGTACGCAATCCACGTCAACGTCCCAATGTATCAGGCAAAGCACGCAACTACTACTTCTCACTAACACGATGCTTTGAGATTCTTTTTAGCGAGGTCACGCAGGAGTGGCGCGGCGCCCACCGCTAGACGCTAGCACCGTTACATGTAATCGAGGAGGTTCGCAGAGTTGGTCGCCCACGCGTTGCTCTTGGTATTGCTCGCAGCAACCGGTTCGCCGGCGTCGCCGTTGCCGCCCTCACCGTTGCCGCCGAAGACCGTAACCACTCCGTCGCCCTCTCCGTCGCCGAGCCCCGGTCCGCCATTTGCGAATATGCAGTGGCGCGAAATCGGACCGGCCGCGGGCGGCGGACGCATAGCGTCGGTCGCCGGTTCCACGAGCGATCCGAACCTCTACTACGTCGGCGGCGCAGGCGGTGGAGTCTGGCGATCGCGCAACGGCGCCCAGACGTGGGATCCCGTCTTCGATAAGGAGCCGGTCGCGGCGATCGGCGCCGTCACGATCGATCCAACCGACAACAAGACGGTCTGGGTCGGAACCGGCGAGTCGAATCCCCGGCAAGACGTCAGCTACGGTGACGGCGTCTATCGGAGCACCGACGGCGGCGATACGTGGACGAACGTAGGCCTGAAGGGCTCGCGCTACATCTCCCGCATTCTCGTCGATCCTCGTAACCACAATCACGTGATCGTCGGCTCGCTCGGCGACGCTTTCGCCGACAGCGCGGAGCGCGGCGTCTACGTTACCGACGACGGCGGCAAAACGTGGAAGCAAACGCTCTACGTCGGGCCGGAAAGCGGCGCATCCGATCTTGCGATGGACGCGCAGAATCCCAGCGTCGTTTACGCCGGCATCTGGAAGTTTCAGCGCAGACCATGGACCTTCGTCAGCGGCGGCGCGGAAGACGGACTCTACCGATCGACCGACGGCGGCGCGACGTGGACGAGGCTCCAAGGCCACGGACTCCCGGCGTCGCCGATCGGGCGTATCGGCTTGGCCGTCGCGCCGAGCGACGGCAATCGCGTCTATGCCGTCATCGAATCGAAAGAAGGCGTGCTCTGGCGCTCCGACGATGGGGGCGCCGATTGGCAGATGGTCAGCAACGATTCCCTCGTCGACGCCCGCCCATTCTACTTTTCGCACGTCGAGGTCGATCCGAAGAACCCCAATAAGGTCTACGCGCTCTCCTTTCAAGTCATGCTCAGCACGAACGGCGGCAAGACCTTTAAATCGACTGCCGACAGCGTCCACTCCGATT
>DATDIA010000213.1:0-5513 GCA_036521295.1 Candidatus Cybelea sp.
GTCGTTGCCGGAGATGACGTCATCGACGATCTGCGCCGGCGCGTCGAGGCGCACTGCATCGAGCTGATATGGAGACAGCAACCCGTTGCCGGCGAACTGCGGGAAATCGCCGCTATGTTGGAAATCGCAACCGACCTTGAGCGGGTAGGCGACTATGGCGTCGACATTTCGAAGAATGCCATCAAGCTTTCCGATCAGCCCATGCGGCCGCAGCGCGTGGAGATCGATCGCATTGCCAGCGTCGCCCATGCGATGCTGCTGGATGCCATGCGCGCTTATACCGAGCGGGACGCCCGGCTGGCAAGCGAGGTGATCGATCGCGACGACGAGGTCGACAAGCTTTACAAGCGCAGTATAAAATTACTTCAAGGCGAGATGCGCGCCGATCCGGAGATTATCCGGCCGGGTACGCGCTATCTTTTCGTGCTTGCGTCGCTCGAACGCGTCGGAGACCGTGCCGGAAACATCGCCTGGCACACCAAGGACATGATCGGCGCCGAGTGAGCACCGCGCTTCCGCGCTCCGAGTTCGCCGTCACGCAGCGGTATGTCTATCTCAACCACGCGTCGGCCGGCGTCTTACCGCTCTCGAGCACAACCGCGATCGAGGCCTTCGTGCGAACTCAGGCCGAAGCGGGCATGCGGGGAACCTTCCCCTACGATCTTCGCATGCCGCAGTATCGCGAGAGTATCGGCCGCTTCATCGGCGCCGAGGGAGCCCAGATCGCGATCGTTGCGAACACGAGCGCGGCTGCGAGCACGATCTCAGCCGGTTTGGATTGGGCTCCCGGCGACGAGGTCTTGCTCTGCGACAACGAGTTTCCCGCAAACGCGATCCCCTGGGTCGCGTTACGGCGCCGCGGCGTCAACGTCAGGCTGCTCGCAACGGCCCGCGAGCGCCTAACGCCCGAGGTCCTGCGGCGCGAAATTTCGCCGCGCACGCGCGTCGTCGCCGTCTCCTGGGTTTCATATGCGGACGGCTATCGTCACGATTTGAGGCGGCTCGCGGACGTCGCGCATGCGTCGGGTGCGTTCCTTTGCGTGGATGCGATCCAAGCATTGGGCGTTTTTCCAATCGACGTCGCGGACGTGGGTATCGACGCGCTTTTCGCCGGCGGCGCAAAGTGGATGCTCGGCCTGCATGGCGTGGCGATTCTCTACCTCGGCAAGCGTCTTGGAGAGCGCCTGCAATTAGCAATGCCGGGCTGGCGTTCCGTGCGTGATATGTGGGATTTTCACAACTACGAGCAGCCGTTCTCTCTCGAGGCGATGCGTTTTGAATGCGGCACGCCGAACTTGATCGGTACGCTTTCGCTCGTCTGCTCGATCGATCTCTTCACGCGCTGCGGTCAGACGGCGATCGCGGATCACGTCCTCGCGCTAACGGATCGGCTTTGCGAAGGGTTAGAGCGCCAGGGCGCCGTGCTCTCCACGCTGCGAGGTGACGGCGTTTCGTCGGGTATCGTTACCTTTAATCTTCCAGGGTGCGACAGTATCGAGCTGGGTGAGGCATTGGAAGGTGAAGGGATCGTCACCAACTACCGCACGAGCGGCATTCGCGTTTCGCCGCACGGTTACAACAGCGTGGGGGAGATCGAGCTCCTTTTGGACGTGCTCTCCAAGCTCGCCGAATCGTTCGTGGTGGCGTAGGGTCCAGTGCTGCCCGCAATGTTGCTTGCCGTCGTCGCGAGCGCGGCCTTCCCAGCGCCCGGAACGTACCGGTATTCCGCTTCGCTCGGCGGACAACGGCTCGGAGAATGGTCTGTTAGCGTGAAGTCGAGCGACCGCGGCACCGAGATCGACGAGAACTCGACGGCCACATTTGCGGGAATGGCGGTCGCGGCGACTGCCTCGCTCGTGCTCGGCCCCGATTTTGCGCCAACGCGTTACGAGGGCAGCTATCGCATGGCCAGTCAGACTCCAACGGTCTCCGTCACGCTGACGCCGTCGTCCGCAACGGTCGTTGGAGGCATCGGGGGATCGACGCGCAGCTTGGCGCTCGAACCGAATACGCGCCATTTCGTCGTGATCGAACCGGCCTTGTTGGCGGGCCTCTTTGCGCTGCCCGCGCAGCTGCGAGCGTGGAGTGACGGCGCGGTCACATGGATCGCGCCCATCCCGGGACAAGAACAAACGATTACGACGGATTCAGCGAGTCCCCCACCACGACCGGCCGCAGCCCCGGCGCAGGACGTTGCGCTGTCAATGCAGGGTCAAATCCCGGTCACCATTTGGTACGATCCCGTCACGCTCGTCCCCGATGTCGTCGTCGTGCCATCGCAAAACGCGATTCTTACCCGCGAACGATCCTAAATTCGCCAGGCTGCAGCCCCTCGACCAGAGGAGAGTCGAGCGGAAGATCGCGCAGCAGTCGCTCCAGTATGCCGAGTGTCACGCGATGGCCGATCACCAGAGTATCGTCGCGGGTTCGCAACGCCTGCGCAAGCGCGCACAGACGCTCGGCCGCATCTTCGAAACTCTCGCCGCCGGGCGGTCGAAAACGAACGGGGTCCCGCTGCCGCTGCGCGAGCATCTCCGGCGCGCGAAGCTCGAGCCATTCGAGCGTCTTTCCTTCCCAGGATCCGAAATCGACCTCGCGTAGCGCGGGCTCGATCTCGAACGGCACCAACGGCACGGTTCTCTCGCGCGTTTCTAAGCAGCGCCGCAGCGGGCTGACGAGACACTGCTCGAAGCGCAAAGGCGCCAACGCCTCACGCAAACGTTCGCACTGCGCTCGTCCCTCTGCCGCCAAGGGCGGATCAGAGGTGGAGATAAAGCGCTTCGATAGATTGGCTTCGGTCGCGGCGTGGCGGCAAAGGACGACGGTTCTAGACACGGATGGACGACGTCATCACGGCGTCGTTCATTCCGTGAATGAGTCGCTTATCTGCAGGCGCGATCGTCGCTAACGCACCACCGAGCCGTACGCTCTCTTCGCCGGTAACGAAGTAGTACGGACAAAGGCGAACGCGCCCGTCGTACTCGCGGATTTCGTCGCGTTCGCGGTCGAAGTAACTCTGCCGCACGAGCTTGCCTTTGTGGAAGCGCTGCAAGATCCACGGCGTGTTCCCGTAGGATGCAAGCGCCGTTTCTATTGCCGAGGCCCACTCCTCACGCGTGAGATCGTCACCGATCTTGACGCCGCGCGAACCCCAAGCGAGCTCCGAAAATCCCGACGGCTTCACGACGTAGGCCCGCTCGCTCTTCGGAAGGGCGATGAGTTGACGAAAGTCCGAGATTGGTGTACCGCCCGCTTCCAACCCGGCGATCGTGGCCTGCGGCGGAAGTGGGCGGGGATCGATAACCCAGGTCTTTGGAAAGAGACGCTGCAGCCGTTCAAAGGTTTCCTTGCCCAGCTCCGAACGCCAAAGCGGCGCGAGTGCATGATGGTGAAGCAATGCGAAGGCAAGTTTCTCTTCGAGGGATGCTTTCGGGGGCGGCGTGAGCTTGACGCGATTATGACGAGCGGCGTAAAGCATGAGCTCTTGCTTGGGGACGTTGAAGAGATCGAAAAGCTCGAAGTTGCGATAGATCGCATCGAGCCTCGACTCACGTCCGTCCTCTTGACGAATAAATAGGCCCTCTTCGGTAAAGGTAATCTCTTCCGGCCGGCGCAGCCACGCGTCGGCAAGATTCAGACGGCGCAGCGCGGCAGCGAGCCACGCCATCTCGTTGCGGTAATCGGCCGATTCGTCGGAAACCACAATCGCAACGGTCGGACGTTCGGCGCGCGTGACGTAACGCAACATGGCCGCAAAACTCACCGGAATGCCGTCGTCGCCGCCAAAGCTCTCGATCCCAAGACGGCAGTACGCCTCGGTCATCGCTCCCAAAAACCCCATGCCGCCTGGGATGCTGTCGAGCTCGGTCGCAACGAAGCCGTCGGCGGTGAGGATCAGATCGGGCCGGATGACGCCCGGCACGTCCTGTTTGAACCGATTCTGCCGGGCGAGTTTGACGATTTGTTCGGGCTTACCACCGTCCAGATACTCGGCGATAAACGCCGGGGCCGTGCCTCGCACGCTGCGGTTATAGAGGTTGTTGAGCGTGCGGTAGAAGCGCAATAGATCGAGGCCGAGGCTTTCGATCGCTTCCGCGTCCTTCGCGGACAAAGCAAACGGCTCGGGGCTGACGCGCCAGGCGATACGCTCATTTTCGTCCTGAACCCGGAAGAGGCCGGGTGGTATCGCTTCGTACAGGTGGTGCGCTTGCTCGCGAGCCGTGAGATTCGGGATCGTCGCCGTACAAGGCATAGTGAGGGCAGTCTCCTCTATTGACAGCCGTCAGGAATCTTGGAACTATTGAAGGCGATATAGCGCCGGCGCATGTGTCCTCTTAGAGGCCCCAATACCCACATTCGGTTGCGATAAAAGCACCGAGGCGGAGGGTCCGGCTCACTTAATCGTAATCGCCCCAGGCGTCAGTAGGGCGCCTTCGAGTCGTACTAGCCCGTGAGAATATGCGAGTGTGAGATGCAAGGTGCCCGTCAGGCCGAGCTTGACGAGATCGAGGCTCTGGAGCACGCGCGACACCCCTTCTCCAGCAATGAAGTGCAGGTCGATCGGGCCGCGCACGGTGCCGCCCGGCGCTGAGTAGCTCGCCGTCACCGGGACGACGATCTCGTCGGCTCCGTTGGCGCGGAGCGGCCCCGCAATGCAGTAGCCGATTGTTACGGGCGCCCCTTCGACCGTGAGCGTCTCTTGGGTGCACGGCGGAGCTGAGAGTGCGGCGGGAACGGTGCTTACCGTCAAGGCAATGAAGATCGCCAGCGCGCGTGTCATCTTTGAGATTTCGAAGGTCGAATTCGGTACGAACGCAAGCGTTACCCGTCGAAGAGGGATAGATGCAGATTCGCGTGTTGCTCTTCGCACGTTTGCGGGAAGCCATCGGAGCATCGGAGCGCAGCCTTGAGTTGCCCGAAGGCGCCTGCGTCGAGGACGTGTGGGAAACCCTCGCCCGAGGACGTCCCGGTTTGGGCGACGAGCGCCGCTCGACCCGTGCGGCGCGCAACGGCAGCCTCGTTTCCTTCGAGGAAAGGCTTCGGGACGGCGACGAGCTTGCGCTCCTGCCGCCTGTGGGCGGCGGATAGCCGATGTTTCGCATCGTCCGCGAAACGATCGAGCCGCGAGCGCTCGAGCAGATCGCGCGCACGACCGACGGAGGGATCGTGACCTTTCTCGGCATCGTGCGCGACGCTGCCGACGACGGCAAGCGCGTCAGCGCTCTCGCATACGAAGCGTTCGAGCCGATGGCGTTGCGCGAGTTCGAGGCCATTGCGAGCGAGGCGCAGGACCGTTTTGGCGAAGTTCGCATGGCGATTGTCCATCGCGTCGGGGAGGTGCGCGTCGGCGAGATCTCGGTCGCGGTGCTCGCCGCGGCGGCGCACCGGGATGCGGCTTTCGATGCGTGCCGCTACGCGATCGATCAACTCAAACGGCGCGCCCCGATTTGGAAACAGGAGCGTTATGCGGATGGCACCGCGCAATGGAGAGCCGGTGAGCAAGGTTGAACTTT
>DATDIA010000214.1:0-2262 GCA_036521295.1 Candidatus Cybelea sp.
TCTCACCGCGCAGCGAGCCTACGAAGCCAATGCGAAAGGGGTCCAAGCGGCCGACGAGATGCTGCGCATCGCCAACAACCTCCAGCGTGGATAGCGTTACTGCCAGGCGCGCAGGCGAGATGATCGAGTCGATGCTGCTCGTGCCCATCCTGCGGCCGATGATCGCGGGTGTCGGCATGCTCGGTGACTACGAGCTCGACCTCCTCGCACGGGAGATCGCTGCGCGCGACAAACGCGGATTTGCCGCGCTTCTCGCACCGCGTTTAGAGAGTGAGCCGTGATCGATCCGACGGCTCGCGACGTGTCGGTCAGGACGCTGCTACCGCTGGTGCGCACGCTCGCACGCCGGCTCAAGCGACTCGTTCCGGGCCTCGATTTCGACGATCTCGTTGGCGATGGGTGCGTCGGGCTGATCCGTGCCGTAGATTCCTTCGATCCTTTACGCGGTCCGCAACTCGCGGATTATGCGCGGCGGCTCGTCGCCGGCGCGATGCTCAACGGAATACGGCGAATGGACCCCGTCTCCGAGCGCGCGCGTCGGATCGTTCGGGACGGCGAGAATCAGCGTTACGCGGTGGCGGCCGAGCGGGGCGACGTTCCGACATCGGCCGAGATGGAAGTGCGATGCCCGGGATATCGTCGAGCGCTGGCTGCCGCGTACCGCGGGCAGCCTCTCTCGCTGGACGCTCCGCTGCCGAGAGGCGAGGAGCTGGCATACGATTGGAGCGAGGATCCCGCCCGCATCGTCGAGCGACGCTTGCAGAGCGCGCAACTGGCGGCGCTTCTTGGCGGCTTGCCGCCGCGCCAACGTGAGGTGCTGCTGCTCCACTACTACAATGAAACTTCGCTGCGCGCGGTTGGCAGGCGTTTAGCAATCTCACCGCAACGCGCCTCGCAGCTGCATACCAGCGCGATTGCGCGGCTTAAACGCGACGCTCATGCTGCGACGTATTGAGCTTGAAGAGAGTGCCGCGACCGTTCCATTGCAGGTCGGCGCTAGCCGCTCGGAAGCCGTCGTCCCGGCCGTTGCCGATGCCGAGCTCGGAATGGCGCTCTTACCGCACGATCAACCGCGCTGGGTCAAGGATGCCGTTGCCATCTCACAGCGGGCGCGCGAGATCATCGCGAAACTTCGGCCTGCGGCGGTGCGCGTTCTCTGCTTCTGGGATCACCGCATCCGTGCGATCGTCGTCGGAGATCGGCGCGTTGTGGTGGATGCCAGCGGTTGTTACCGCGCAGACGAAACAGGCTCCTAGCCACGCAACGGCAACAAGTGCGCGAGCACGGCTACCGCTACGGTCGCCGTGCCGATGAACACGAAATAGATTAACGCTTTCGTTACGAACAGCACGTCGTAGGCGTCCATGCGGCCACTCTCTCACGACAGGCTGGTAAAGCACTCAGAGCAGGCTGTGATTCCTCTGAGCTTTTTGCGCGTTACGCGGGCGTAAAAAGATTCCGGCCGGTCATGCGCTCGGGGATGGGAAGCCCCATGATGGAGAGCAGGGTTGGCGCCACGTCACCCAACTTGCCGCCGCTCGCGAACGTGCCATGCAGGCCACGTGCGATGAAGACGAGCGGCACGGGATTGGTGGTATGCGCGGTGACGGGGTTGTTCTGCGCGTCGAGTTCCTCTTCGGCATTGCCGTGATCGGCCGTAAGCGCAAGAAATCCGCTCGCCGCCAACGTCGCATCGGTGAGACGCTCGAGGCACTCGTCGATCGTTTCCGCGGCCGCGATCGTAGGCTGCCAGGTACCGGTATGTCCGACCATGTCGGCGTTTGCGTAGTTCATGATGATCGCGTCGTATTGCGCGCTCGCTAGCGCATTCACGGCCGTGTCGGTAATTTCGCGCGCTCGCATGGCCGGTGCGAGGTCGTAGGTTGGCACCGAACGGTCCGACGGAATGAGGATACGCTCTTCGCCCTCGAATTGGTCTTCGCGACCGCCGTTAAGGAAGTACGTCACGTGGGCGTACTTCTCGGTCTCGGCTAGGCGAAGCTGGCGCAGGCCTTCTTTCGCAAGGACTTCACCGAACGTGTCGTATTGCGGACGCGGCCCGAAGAGTA
This sequence comes from Candidatus Cybelea sp., assembly GCA_036521295.1. GTDB lineage: Bacteria > Vulcanimicrobiota > Vulcanimicrobiia > Vulcanimicrobiales > Vulcanimicrobiaceae > Cybelea. The sequence goes on from DATDIA010000214.1 coordinate 2,070, forward strand.
CCGGATTCGTGTACATTTCCTCGTATTTGGTCATCGTAGCGAAGAGCGGATTACGATAGCGCTTCGACTTGAAGACGCCGAAGCCGTCGTCGAAATAGATCGTCGTGCCGGCGTTGAAGGCGGTGGTGAGCTGGCGAGCGCGGTCGGGGCGAAAGTTGAAGAAGACGAAGGCATCGCCGTCCTCGATCGGGCG
>DATDIA010000215.1:0-9213 GCA_036521295.1 Candidatus Cybelea sp.
GTTGCGCGGTGAGAATTTGCATCATCGCATCGATGATCGTGACGTTCGATTCCTCGAGCATGCCGAAGCGCAGCTTGGGACCGTCGTCGCCGCCGGGCACGATCTCGCGAGCCTTTCCCGAGGCCGCCGTGGCTTCGAAGAGCGCTCCGTCGATCGCGCGCAACGCTTGGGGAGCAGGGAATTCCGCGAGACGGAGGTGTCCGATGATGCGAGCGCCTTTAGCGAACGTGGCTCGAACGGCGCCGACTGCGCTGACGGTCGCGGCGATCGCATCGGCTGGAATTCTTACGCCCACAAGACGCAGATCGTGCGCGTTACGCAGCGTTCCGTCGGCCCCGCGTGTAAACTGGCCGTCACGCGTATAGTACCGGCGTCCGTGAACGTCAACGAGCGCAAAGAAGCCAGGTCCGTCGATCGCGAGATCGAACGGCCCCGGACTACGCGAGAGTTTTCCTTGCGTGAAGAACACACGCGCTCCCAATGCAACGGTTCCTAGTCCACGCCGCCCGGGGGCAACGAGCTCGGCAAAGCTCTGTGCCGATCCCTTGAATCCCACGACGCCGGCGTTGGCCAGGTTATCGGCGATCGTGTCGAGGTTTTGCTGTTGCGCAGCCATGCCGCTTGCCGCGGCGAAGAGCGCACGATCCACTGCTCTTGCCTCCTAAGAGATGCGACTCGCTTCAGCGGCTTTTTGACGGGAAAGGTCGATTGCAGTCACGGCCTTTTGCGCGCTCTCGAAGGAACGCTCGGCGACGAGCACGTCGATCATCTCCGCAATAGCATCGACGCCGTTTGAGAGGCGCGGTCCGGCGATACGATGCCCTGAGGCGTGATGCAACGTGCCGTCGGACTCCCGGACGAAAGCGCCGGCGCGTGCTTCCATCGTCCGTTTGCCCGTGCGCTCGCGCACAATCGTCACGCCGAGCGCGGTCAGAAAGCCGTGGGCGGAAATTCGCCGAAAGCCGTCGGTCGAAACGTTCGCCAGGTTTTCGGTGGCGATTTCGAGTCTCGTGCGCGCCGCGATCATCGCGCTTGCAGCCCATGCCGTACCGTCCACAAACGCATGGTAGCCGACGCGAGTGGCCGAATCGTTTCCGCACCATGGCCGATCTGCGGGTTGTGACCTACGCCACTCTAGCGGCACTACTCACGGCATGCGGCGCGCGAGCACCGCAGGAGCGCGTCGACGACGCCGAGCTTGCCGCCCTGGCACCGCTCAAGGATAGGTACTCCGGGGTGGTCATGGGTTTCGACATTCGGCCGCAGAACACGCTCGTCATCAGCCTGGACCTGCAGCACTACATCGAGACCGACGACGACGTCGTTGCCGCGATGAAACGCGATGCGCTCGCGCGGTGGCGCGCCGCCTGGACCGCCGCCCACCCGCGCGTGCACGCCGTACTGCAGGTGCGCTTCATCGACTTCATCGGCCGCACCGTGGCGCGGGAATCGACGAATACTTAGAGGCGAGCGAGGATCTCGTCGGTGAAAGCCCGCGTTGAGAGCGCGGCGCGCGAACGCGCCAGCTCCGCGGTCCGCAAGCCGTCGGCGTACGCCCGCTCGACGGCCCGCTCGATGCGCGCGGCGTTCGCCTCGTCGTCGAGCGAGTGGCGAAGCAACATCGCGGCCGATAAAATCGCCGCCGTGGGATTCGCTACGTCTTTGCCGGCCAGGTCGGGCGCCGGTCCACCGATCGGTTCGTAGAGACCGAACTGCTTTCCCGGAGATCCCCCTGCTCCCAAGCTCGCGCTTGGAAGCGTTCCGATCGATCCGGTGAGTATCGCTGCCTCATCGGAAAGAATGTCGCCGAACATATTCTCGGTGACGATGACGTCAAAGTCGCCGGGCCGCTGCACGAGTTGCATCGCCGCGGTATCAACCAGCAGGTGCTCGAGCGCAACGTCGCCGTACTCGCGCGCGACGTCGTTGACGATGCGTCGCCAGAGCCGCGACGTCTCCAAAATGTTCTGCTTGTCTACCGACGTCAGGCGTTTGCGGCGCGCCCGCGCCAGCGCGAAGCCGATCCGTGCGATCCGCTCGATTTCCGGCGCCCGGTAGATCATCGTGTCGATCGCCTCTTCGACCCCATCGACGAAGCGCCGCTCCTTGGGCCGGCCGTAGTAGATGCCTCCGGTCAGCTCGCGCACGACGAGCAGGTCGAGGCCGCGCACGATCTCGGAACGCAGCGGCGAGGCATCTTCTAGTCCAGCGAAAACACGCACGGGGCGAAGGTTCGCATACAACTCGTAATCCCGCCGCAATAGGAAGAGAGCGTACTCGGGACGCTCCGGCAGCGGCTTACTTTCGTATTCCGGAAGGCCGACACTGCCAAAGAGAATCGCGTCGCTGCGATCGCAGAGCTCGCGCGTTGTCGACGGCAAGGGCTCGAGGCCGCGCGCGAGCGCGGCGCCGCCAACGACGCCCTCGAGATACTCGACGTCAGAACGCACGCGGCGTAAGATCGCAACGGCGGCCTGAGTCACCTCGGGGCCGATTCCGTCGCCGGGCAAGACCGCAACCGTTAGTAAACGGTTATTCGCGTCGTCTCTTCTTTACGCGGCGGTTCCTTCGCGGCCTCGGGCTGTGCGGGAGCAGCGCTCTGCGGCTCGCCGTTGACCGGAGGGGCGCCCGATTTTTCGAGTAAGGCGAGTTGCGTCATGAGCACGCTTCGCAGTTCGCTGCGGGCCTTTTCCGCGGCCTCCACGGCACGCTGGTGCTCACGACGCACGTCGGCGATCGCATCGTTGTAACCGGCAATCTCGCGATCGCCGGCAAGCCGCGCCTGCTCGCGAATCAGATCGGCTTCTTTATGCGCGGAGGCTTTTACTTCGTCCGCGGTGCGCTGCGCGAGCACCAGCGTGTTTTGCAGCGATTCCTCCATCGCCTTGAAATGGCTCACGCGCTCTTTGAGGTCGGCGATCTCGGCTTCGAGGGCGGCGCGATGCTGCGCTTCGTCCTCGAGCGTCTCGATGATCTCGTCGAGAAACCCGTCGACGTCGGCGCGGTCGTAGCCCTGCAGCGCCTTTTTGAAGCTCTTGTGCTGAATGTCGACCGGTGTGATCTTCTGCATACTGTTCCTACGTTCTGTTTGTCATGAAATCGAAAGTGCCGTCGGCCATCATCGAGTCGCGCAGGCCCGCGGCGTTGACGACGATGCCGGCTGGAACGACGAGGTAGATCGACTCCGCAAGCTTTTGAATCTTGCCGTCGATCGTATACGCGACTCCGGACGTGAAGTCGACGACCCGCTGCAAGAGCGTTCGGTCCGCGTTTTGCAAGTTCACGATGACGACTTGGCGGTTGCGTAGCGAGTCGGCGATCTCGACGACATCTTGATAGCTGCGCGGTGAATAGACGCTCACTTGGGTACCGCCCCGCCGTCCTACCGACGAAAGGGGCACGACGCGCGACGGCGACGACGTCTCCTCGCCGTAGAACTCTTCGTCGTCATCACGGATCGAGAAGAACGATCCGATCTTGCTGAACATACTCATTGTCGATTCTCCTTTGCGACTCGCAAACCAAAGAGAGCTTCGCCGATGCGCAGCATCGTCGACCCCGCCCTCACTGCTTCGCGCCAATCGCCCGACATGCCGATTGAGAGCGTACTTCCACCAATGCGGGCCAACGTCATGGCGGCCAGCTCAAATGCGCGCAAGATTGTGTCGCGGTCCGCCGTGTGCGGTCCGATCGCCATAACGCCGTCGAGCCGCAAGGCGGGCTGTCCACGAAGCGTCTCGGCAAGCCGATCTGCCTCCGCCGGCGGACAGCCGAAACGGTCGAGCGGCGAGATGTTGAGCTGCATGAGTACCGGAAGCTCCTTGCCTAGCTCCAGCGCCGCTCTCGATAGCGCCATCCCGGCCCGCGCGCGGTCCACGCTCTGGACGACATCGAAAGCAGTTGCAATAGTCTTCGCTTTATTCGTTTGGAGATGGCCGACGAAGTTTTTGCGCACCGCGGGCAACGCCGGAAACTTGCGGAGTGCCTCCTGCACGTAGCTCTCGCCGAGGTCGGTGAGCCCAGCTTCGATCGCCGCCGCAATGGCCTCGCTCGGCTGGCCCTTGCCGATGCCGACAAGCGTGAGACTGGCCGAATCCCGACCACAGCGGTGAAGCTCCTCGTCGATTTCTTGCCGCAGCCTACGGAATCGTTCCGCGACTCCGGTCACCCTTCGACTCCGCTCAGGGCGAGCTATGCGCCGAGGCGATGCGAGCCTCCGTGCGCGGACCCGGGCGCGTTGCGCAATACGCAAGCCCAATGACGCCGATAACGATCATCGGGAGTGCGTAGAGCTGTCCGCCGGTAAGGCCGATCGCGGTAAAGTCGGCTTTCCGCCAGAGCTCGGCAATCGTCCGGGTGACGCCGTAGAGCGTGAACCACGTCCATGCGACGACCCCATCTTTGGGCTTGAACCGATAGACGACCAACAGTACCGGCAGCGTGAGGATGTCGAGAATGGCTTCATAGATCTGCGACGGATGGCGATAGACCGCAACGCCGTTAACGCTTGGCGCGGTCGGGAAAATCATGCACCAAGGCCGGTCGGGCCGGCAGACGACGCCCCAGAGCTCGTCATTGATGAAGTTGACGATCCGCACGAGGGCTATCCCGACCGGGAGCATCATGACGACCTCGTCGCCTACGACGGTGTACTTGAGACCGGGATGCTTGCGAACGAAGAGCCACATCGCCACCAGCACCCCGATCAGACCGCCGTGAAAGGCCATCCCGCCGTTCCAGACGGCGATGAAATTGATTGGATTCGAAAAATAGAAAGACGCATCGTGCTTGCTGATGATGTCGTTGATGACGAAGAAGGTCCGTCCGCCGACGAGCACCCCAATAAGCGCATAAAAGAGAAAGTCTTGAATCTGGTCTCTCGTGAGGCCGAGCCGCTGCCGGCCTGCCGGGCGGCTCATCCAAAGGTAGACGCAGGCGAACGCCACGAGATAGGCTATGCCGTACCAGTGGATGCTCAGCGGCCCCAGATGGATCGCGACCGGGTCGATATTTGTCGGATAGGTAAACCAGTGCTGCATTTGAGGAACCTCTAATTAATCCGATGTACCGGTCGTTTGTTCGCAAGGTCGGCCGATGCAAGGAGAGGGCGAGGGAACATACTGAAGGAAGGTCTGTGAGCGATTCTTCGACAACGCAGATGGCGGCTTTGCGAACAAATCCTTTGGACACCGGCATTTTCGCCGCATCTCGTTGCCTTGCCCTGCGGAGAAAGTGCTCGCTGCGATCGGTGCAGCGGATGAATCAGAGGTCCCCTTCCACCTTTGGCGCATGACCGCAACGACACACATCACCGCCGGCATCGCCTTCCTTGCGGGCCTCGTTTCCTTCGTATCGCCGTGCGTCCTTCCGCTCGTGCCTGCGTATCTCTCACTGCTTACCGGAGAGAGCCTCGAAGATCTGAAATCCGAAACGACGGCGCAAGCGCGCCTCCAAACGCTTGCGCACGCCGTCGCTTTTGTGCTCGGCTTCAGCCTTATCTTCGTCGCGCTCGGTATGAGCGCCAGCGCGGTTGGCGGTGCGCTCCATGCGAACCGCAGCTTGATCGCGCAGGTAGGCGGGGTCCTTGTGGTCGTGCTCGGGCTTCATATGATGGGCATGCTGCGTATTCCGTGGCTCATGATGGACGCGCGTCTGCACCTGCGCCACGACCGGGCGACGTTTTGGACCTCCGGCCTCGTTGGGATGGCATTTGCTGCCGGCTGGTCGCCGTGTATCGGCCCGATTCTCGCCGGCATTCTCGCAATCGCCTCACAGCAGCACAGCGCTCAAGCCGCATTGCTGCTCTCGTTCTATTGCCTCGGTCTCGCGATTCCGTTTCTCGCGGCCGCCGGGGCGATCGGCGTCGTACTTCCACTGCTGCGCCGCATCAGGCCGGCGCTGCGGGCGATCGAGTTCGGCGCGGGTGCGTTCCTCATCGTCGTCGGATTGGTGCTCGTCAACGATGCGTTCCTAAACATCGCCGGATGGTTCTACCAGTTTGTACCGCAACCGAAACTCTAAGGAGTCCGTCAAGCTGTACTCATGCACGATGCTGAGATCGATTTCGGATGATTATTAAGCCTACATGACCACAGCTCGACGGACTCCTCTCGCCAACGCGCTCGTCATTGCGGGCGTGGCGGTCTTGGTCCTTTGGGCAGATCAGCTTTCCAAGATCTGGATCGTCAAGGCATGCGCTCCGGTACCGGCGCCGTGCCGCGTTATCATCCCGCATTTTCTGAACTGGACGTACGAGCGCAACGTTCACGGTGCGTTTGGCCTCTTCGGAAACAACGCCGTCCTGCTGATCGCGATGGCGATCGTCGTGCTGATCCTTTTCTGGTTCAGCTTCCGGGAGGCCGCGGCACGCTCGCTAACCGTGCGGATCGCGTTCGCCATGATCGTCGGGGGCGCGATCGGAAACATCCTCGACCGGGTCCACTATGGCTATGTGATCGACTTCATCGATTTTTACCGCATTTGGCCGAATATCTTCAACGTCGGAGATTCATGCATCACAGTCGGCGTCGGACTGCTTTTGCTCTCGAGTCTTGCTACACGTCGTCACCGCTGACCAAGCGGGAAAGCGCACCGACGTGATCGTCGCGGCGCTCGCGGGCGCCTCACGATCGCGGGCGGCGCGAAGCGCCAAAAAAGGTGAAGTTCTGCGCAACGGAACGCCGGCGAAACCAAGCACGGTCCTCGAAGAAGGCGACGTGCTCGACTTCGACGTTCCGTCACCGCGCCCGCTCGTTGCGCGGGCCGAGGCGATCGAGCTCGCGGTCCTCTACGAAGACGAAGATCTCTTGGTCATCGACAAGCCGGCCGGTATGGTGACGCATCCTGCGGTGGGCGCCCCACGCGGCACGCTCGTGAACGCGCTGCTCGCGCACGTGGAAGGTCCACTGCCGGGCGACTCTCTGCGAGCCGGTCTTGTCCACCGGCTCGACCGCGATACCTCCGGCCTGCTGGTCGTCGCAAAGCGCCATGAGAGCCTCCGCGAACTCGCCGCCGCGATGAAATCGCGTCACATCGAACGCGAATACCTCGGGCTGGTCTGCGGCGTGCCGCCACATCGGCAGGGGACGATCGAAGGTGCGATTGGGCGCGACCCACGTCACCGCACCAAATTCGCGATCGTCACCGCAGGAAGACCCGCGATCACGCACTACGCGGTGCGCGAGCGTTTCGCTAAACACGCCGAGCTGGTTTTTCGTCTGGAGACCGGACGCACGCATCAGATTCGCGTCCATTGTGCCGGTGCCGGTTATCCGATTCTCAACGATCCGCTCTACGGCAAGAAGGAGGCCAACTTCGACTTCGATCTCCCGGGACAAGCATTGCACGCGTGGCGGCTGGCCTTCCGCCACCCGCGCACCGGCGCCGCGATGGAATTTGAAGCCGACCCTCCGCCTGCATACCGAGAAGCGCGCGCGATCGTATCTTCCTCAGACGAAATTGTGTGATCCTTCGACTCGGCGCTTCACCCTCGCTGCGGTGCGCTTCGCGTAGACAAAATTGATAGCGGGTAAACAAAATTTCGATCTTCTAACCGGGGACGCCGGCGCGCGACGCGGCCGCTTGCGCTTGGCGCACGGAGAGGTTGAGACGCCTTGCTTCATGCCGGTTGGGAGCGTCGCGGCGGTCAAGGGCCTCACGCCCGCGGAGCTGCGCGAAACCCAGACGCAGATCGTGCTTTCCAACACGTATCATCTCTGGCTCCGTCCGGGAATCGAAACGCTCGAAGCAGCCGGCGGGCTGCATCGCTTCATGGCGTGGGATCGTCCGATTCTCACCGATTCGGGGGGCTTTCAGGTCTTCAGCCTGGAGGGCCGACGGCGGCTGGACGATGAAGGCGTTACTTTCGCGTCGCATCACGACGGGAGCGAGCACCGCTTCACGCCCGAGAACGTCGTCGCGTTTGCGCAGCGAATCGGCAGCGACGTCGCGATGGTGCTGGACGTCTGCGTAAAACTGCCCGCGTCGCCAGAGCAGCTCGAGGCGTCGGTACGCTTGACGAGCGCGTGGGCGCGACGCTCGGCCGCCGTGCCGGCACGAAACGGAACGCTGCTCTTTGCGATCGTCCAGGGAGGTCTCGATCGGGCACTGCGGGAGCGCAGCGCACGTGACGTCGTCGAGCTCGATTTCCCCGGCTACGCGATCGGCGGTCTTTCGGTCGGCGAAACGCGCGAGGAGATGTACGAATGTGCCCGCTCGACCGCCGCGCTTCTGCCGGCGGAGAAGCCTCGCTATCTCATGGGCGTCGGAACGGTGCGCGATCTCATCGCGGCGATCGGCTGCGGCATCGACCTGTTCGATTCGGTCTACCCGACACGCTGCGGCCGCAATGGCCGAGCCATGACCCACGACGGGGAACTCAATCTGTTCAACGCCGCGTTCGTCAGAGACGCATCTCCACTCGATTCGCACTGCGAATGCGCGACCTGTACGACCTATACGCGCGCCTATCTCGCGCATTGCTTTCGCGCGCGCGAGATGCTGGGGCCGCGATTGCTCTCGTATCACAACGTCTATCTGGTCAATCGTTTGATGCGCGATGCCCGCGCGGCAATCGAGGCCGGAGAATGGGCCAGTTTCGGTAAGGGCGCGTCGTGGAGGCTTTAAGCCGTCGCTTGAAGGGCCCGTACAACGCGCGCGCAATCGGCGCAAATCGACGGATGCGCCGGGTCGGTCCCGAGCTCGCGATACTTCCAGCATCGTGCGCACTTCGCGCCTTGTGCCGGCAACATCGCGAACTCGACGATGCCATCGGCGCTCTCGCGGTTCTCTCGCTCGGACGCAACCAAACGAAGCTGCGAAACGACGAGAGCTTCGCGGAGGTTGTCACCGAGTGTGTAGAGCCGCTTATAGGCGTCGGGCGTCCCTTCCAGTAACAACTGGGCTTCAAAATCGCGCGGGCTTGCCGATGCGGCGACGCGAGCACGGAGCGCGCGCAGCTGCTGCCAGAGGCGCAGATCGCTCTCGAACGCGCCGGCGCGGTGGCGCGCGCCGTCAAAAGACGTATCGAATACGCTCTCCGCATCGCCGCGAAGCTCGGCCTTAACGGCTTGCCATGCCTCTTCGGAGGTGAAGGAGAGCACCGGCGCGAGCACGGTGAGAAAACGGGTCAAAACGTAGAGCAGCGCCGATTGCGCGCTACGCCGCCGCGGGTCGCTCGCTGCCCGCGAATCGAGCGGATCCTTAAGTGCGTCG
>DATDIA010000216.1:0-5051 GCA_036521295.1 Candidatus Cybelea sp.
AACGCCGTTTACGCAAAAGAACATTAGCGCCGCCAACGTTACGACGGCCAGCCGAGAGATCTTCATGCTTCCTCCTCAGATGAAAAAACCAGCAAAGCGGTCGAGAAGTGGGCACTTACGGCAAAAGCAAAGCTCCCCTGCCTAGGGGGACAATCAACCGTTCCGAGATATTACGCCAGTGCGCCGAGTCGCCAAGTCGCCACGAAGGCTTTGAAGACGACCCGATAGTCGTCGTGCACGAATCGCACGTTGCGAGAACCCGACCGCTGGAAACCGGGGATGGTCGCAACGAGATGCGCCTGCGCGGCCGTGACGAGCTGCACTTCAAGCGTGAGCGGTGACTCGAAACGAAACGGCTTTGCCCGATCTGCGTAGCGGACGGCTTCCTCGGCGCCGCGACGAATTGCGCGCCGCGCTGCCGCCGGCGTCATCGAATCGGCGGCAAAACTCCCGATCGATTCTTTGACGACGACCCCCCGCACCCACGGAATCTGAGCTTGAACGCCCTCTACCGTCGTGCGATCGCCGGTCACGAGCAAGAGCGCAACGCCGTAATATCCCAGCAGACCCGCGTTGATCGTCGCTTCGCTGCAGCGCAACTCGTTGATGCGGACCTCGTAGATCACCGAGGGCGTGTAGGTATGGCAGAGCACGGCGTCCGCTTCGCCGGCGCCGCCGTGATAACCGACGAAGAATGCTCCTTGGAACCCGCCATCGGCATCCTGTACCATCGAATACGGCTTGCGGTTTCCGAAGATCACGCGAATGTCGCTCGGAAGCTCGTCGAAGAGAAAGTTTCGCATCGGTCCATGTGAGTCGTTAACGAGCACGTCGGTCGCGCCGGCGGCGCGAGCGCCTTCGATGGCGCTGGCCACTTCTTGGGTGTAGTATCGGCGATACGTCGCAAAATCGCGGTGAGGGGTTCGAGCATCGACTTGCTCCCAGGCGCAAACCCCCGCTACGCCTTCCATATCGCTCGAAATATACAACCTCATGCGATACTATTTGCCGCGGCCGCGATGCGCGTCGCTGCGATGAAGGCTTCGAGCAGGCTGGGATAATCTGGGGAGGTAAAGCGCACTGCGCGGCCGCCGATGCGCGCAAAGCCGGGCATGAGTTCGATGAAGTCGGCGTGCTCGACGGCTGCGGTCTCGATCGTCAGCTCGCATGGAGGATCGAAGAGAAACGGCCGCGCGCGCTCGATACGGCCCATCGCTTCGCGCGCGCCCGCACGGATGGCGTCGCACGCAGCCTTGGGCGTGAGCGTGTTCACCGCCGAAAAGCCAACCGCGTCTTTGACTGCCACGCCGACGGCCCAGGGCATCGCGCGCGTCGTTTCTTCCACGATCGTGCGATCGCCCGTGATCAGGACGACGGGAAGTCCGTGAGTTCCTGCGAGTGCCGCGTTGAGCAGAGCCTCACTGCACGGCGTGCCGTTTACGGTAACGGCGTAAATGGACTCGCTAAACGTATGTGAAAGCGTCGCGCAATCTCCCGCCTTCCCGTGGTAGCCGGTAAAAAAAACCGCTCGAACCCCGTCGTCGAGCCCCTGCATCATGCTCCACGGCTTTGGAGCCCCCGAGATGACGCGCAGGTCGTCGTCGTCCGGCAGCTCGTCGAACAGCAAATTGCGCATAGACCAGTGCGAGTCGTTGACGATGAACGCGCGCGCCCCCGCTTGACGCGCGCCCTCGATGGCCGCGCGAACCTCGAGCGTCATAAACCGGCGGAAAGCCGGGTATTCGTGGGCGTCGCTCGGATCGCACTGCTTCCACGAGCAGACGCCGGCCGTCCCTTCCATGTCGCACGAGACGTAAATGCTCACGCGGCGTTATTCTCTTAGCGCCGCACGAGCCTGCGCGAGACCGGTCTGCGCGGCGACGTTGCGGGGGTTCGACCGTAGAGCGCGTTGATAGAGCGGTATCGCTTCCTGGAAGTGGTTCGCGGCGAGGTACATATCCGCAAGTTGCGTCAGCGCGACATCGTCCTTAGGATGCGCTGCAATACGCGCGCGCAGCGTCTGCAGCGCTGCCACGACCGGCGCGGGCGGGCCGCCTTCGACGGCGTTCTGCGAGCCTTGCTGCTGTGCCGTCGCCGCCCGCACCGGTTGCGCCGCCTTACCGAAGACCGAGCCGGTGACGCCGAATCCAATCGCTACGAGGTACGCCATGGTGCAAAGAAAGATCGCGGCGACGAGGGTGACGATCGGAATGTAAATCCGGGGAGGCAGCCCGCTCGACTCGTATTCGGACACGATGGTTCCGTTGGACGCGCACCGAAGTAAATCATGCGTGGCGTCAAATGCGTTGCCGAGCGAGGCCGACCTACAGTTGCTGTTCGCGCGTTTGAACTACGAGTTCTTCAACGGCGAAGCTCCGGACTGCAGAATTCGCTACAACGAACGCTTCTCGAATTCGGCGGGACGCACGACCTACGGCAGGCATCCCCTCGAGATCGAGCTCTCGCCCAAACACTTCCGCGAATATCCTGAGGCCCTGACCGAAACGCTCCTGCACGAAATGATCCATGCGTGGTGCTACGCGAAATTTCGCGACATGGGTCACGGCCCGCGCTTTAAGCGCAAGCTGCGCGAGTGCGGGTTGAACTCCATCTACCACGATCTCGGCAATGTGGGTCCGCTCAAAGAATCGAGCAAGCGGTATATACTGCGATGCGAGCGCTGCGCGTTCGAAGTGCTTCGGCGCGGGCTTCCGCGCAAGCCATCGAGCTGCCCGCGCTGCAACAAACGTCGCTTTGACGAACGGTATCCACTGACGACCTACGAGATCGTCGAGATGCGCTTGGCCGGAACGAGTCTCGAGGGAACGCGCGCGGCCCGGAAAGGCCGGTAGCGGCGACGAACGTAGGGACGCTATGACGACTACCAACGTCAAAGGTACGCGTATCGAGACCGACTCCATGGGGGCAGTCGAGGTCCCTTCAGAGAAATATTACGGCGCTCAGACCGCGCGGTCGCTCATACACTTCGACATCGGGGACGGCGAGTGGCCGCGCGACGTAATGCCCGCGCAAGTCGTCAAAGCGATGGGCGTCCTCAAGAAAGCCGCCGCATTGGTCAATCGCGACCTCGGCAAACTCGATGCCGAGAAAGCGCGGTTGATCGTTCGCGCGGCCGATGAAGTCGTCGAAGGAAAACTCGATGCGCATTTTCCGTTGCGAGTCTGGCAAACCGGCTCCGGAACGCAGACCAATATGAACGTCAACGAGGTCATCTCGAATCGAGCAATCGAGCTGGCCCGGGGGGAGATGGGCTCGAAGAAACCCGTTCACCCCAACGATCACGTCAACATGTCGCAGTCCTCGAACGATACCTTTCCAACCGCGATGCATGTCGCCGCCGCGCAGGCGATGGCGGGTATGCTTCCTGCCGTCGCGGCGTTACGCGACGCCCTTGCGGCGAAGGCGAAAGGATGGGCGCACGTCGTCAAGGTGGGAAGGACGCATCTGCAAGACGCGACGCCGCTTACGCTCGAGCAAGAGTTCTCCGGATACGTTACCCAGCTCGATCGTGCGATGGCGGCCTGCAAAAAAGCGCTCGATCCGCTCTACGATCTTGCGATCGGGGGCACGGCGGTTGGGACTGGGCTCAACGCGCACCCCGAGTTCGGCGAGCGCACCGCAGCCAAGATCGCAGATCTGACCGGCCTTCCGTTTCGCTCACACCCAAATAAATTTGCCGCGCTCGCTTCTCACGACGACTTCGTCTTCGCCTCGGGCGCGATGAAAATGCTTGCCGCGGCGTTGATGAAGATCGCAAACGACATCCGGTGGCTCGCATCGGGTCCGCGCGCCGGGATCGGCGAGCTGATTCTGCCCGAGAACGAACCGGGCAGCTCCATCATGCCGGGTAAGGTGAATCCGACTCAGTCTGAAGCGATGACGATGGTCTGCGTCCAGGTCTACGGAAACGACCTCGCGATAAGCTTCGGCGCGTCGCAAGGGAACTTCGAGTTGAACGTGTTCAACCCGGTCATCATCTACAATTTTTTACACTCGGCGAGCCTGCTGCGCGACGCATGCACAATGTTCCGGGAGCACGCGGTCGAAGGACTCCAAGCCGACGAAGCGCAGATTCAAAAATATCTCGATGAGTCGCTGATGGTAGTCACGGCGCTTTCTCCGCACATCGGGTACGACAAGGCCGCCGAAATTGCGAAGAAAGCTCACCACGAAAAGACGACGCTCAAGAAGGCCGCCCTCCGGCTCGGGCACGTCACGGAAGAAGAGTACGATCGCATCGTCGTCCCCAAGGACATGACATCGCCCAGCTAACCAAGCAACTCGAAACTATAGCTGGCGCCAAACGAGCGTAACGGCCGCCGTCACGAGCGCGATCGCGACGACGATCAATAACTGCGGCGACTTCAGGCGAAGGGAGAGTCGCGCGCCGATCGGGCCGCCAAGCAATCCGCCGGCGACGAGCGGGACGACGTCCTTGCCGATAACATCGCCCTGCATCACGTGCACGATCAGGCCGGGTGGCGAAGTGAGAAGGATGGCAAAATGCGAGGTCGCGCTTATTGCGTGGGCCGGCAACTCGGAGAAGTAAAGGAACGCCGGTACGAGTACGATGCCTCCGCCCAAGCCGAATAGACTCAAAAAAATTCCCACGAGAAACCCAACTGCCAGTGCGCCGCGGTACGACATTCCTTTGATTTCGTGGAGGCGATGCCAGTCGGGCCGGCCGGCCATGCGCCTCTCGGCATTCCACGCCATATCGATCGCCACCGCGACCAAGAGAACCGCGAGAAGCACGTCAAAGATACGCCCTGGAATGTGCAGTGAAATGACCGCGCCGATGACGCTGCTAGGCAGGCCGCCGAGCGCGATCAGCAATCCGATACGAAGGTGCACGCGCCGATGCAGCAGGTAAGTGAACGCACCGCTCGCGCTGTTGGCAACGATCAGTACGAGCGACGTGCCGGCCGCATCGGCCGGCGAGAAACCTAAGAAAAGCCGCAGGATCGGAACCAGGATGAAGCCGCCCCCGAGCCCCACCATCGCGCCGAAAACGCTCGCAAAGAATGCAG
>DATDIA010000217.1:0-6669 GCA_036521295.1 Candidatus Cybelea sp.
ACCTCGCATCGGTGACGCTCTCGCAGCCGCAAGAGTTTGTCGTTAAAGATCCGGCTGGGTCTACCGTACAGGCATGGTTCATGCCCGCCACCGGTGGCACCGCGGGAGCGAAGCATCCGACGTTGCTGGATATTCACGGCGGTCCGGAGACGCAGTTCGGCGACACCTTCTTTGCGGAATTTCAAACGTACGCGTCCATGGGATATAATGTCGTCTTCTCTGATCCGGCAGGCAGCACCGGACACGGCTACGCTTTTGAAGAAGCGCTCGAGAACGACTACGGGGACGCGATGTTCCAAGACGTCCAAGCGGTCATGGATGCAGCTGCGATGCGACCCGACGTTGACGTCAATCGCCTGGGCGTGCTCGGCGGCTCCTACGGCGGATACGCGACGCTCTGGGTGATCGCCCACACCGACCGCTACAAAGTAGCGGTGGCCGAGCGGGCCGTCAGCAACCTGCAAAGCGAAAACCTCGCGGCCGATTTCGCCGGAAAGAACGGCTTAGGCGGGGGCTATTACAACTGGGGACCGCCGTGGGATCCGGCAAGCACCGATTACGCGAAGTTTTCGCCGCTGACATACGTTGCAAATGTGCATACGCCGGTCATGATTCTTCACGCCGACGAGGATACGCGTGCGCCGATCGATCAGACGCTCCAGGAATACACCTCCCTGAAGATACTGGGGCGGACGGTCGAATACGTGGCGGTTCCTAATGAAAATCACGATCTTTCGCGCACCGGCTCTCCCGTCCACCGAGTCGAGCGGCTGCACCTCATTTTGGACTGGCTAGGCCGGTATATTTGAGCCTGCTTGCCGTCACAGGCAGGTATCGCCGGACGTCCTAGCAGTAGAGGAGCTTTCGTGTTGCGAGTGGCGGTTTCGCTGATGGTTGTGCTGCTCGCGGCCGGCGCTACGCCGACGCCAACGCCGCCGCCGCAGATTTATCACATTGTGACCCGCCCGCTCTGTGCCGAGCTTCACCAGCACATCGCGCCGGCCATCGGCATGATGCTGCAAAACGATGCGACGATTAAAAAAAGCCCGAACCTATTCAAGCGGTACAACGATGCCTCTCTCGAGGACCCCAACTCAACGGCAACGCAGAACAACCCCGCCGGGCGCGATCCCGGCGGCTCGTTGAACCCGTCGCAGAATATGGCCCTGCAGGGAATGGAAAACCTGATTCGTCCGATCGCCAACAACATCATCGCGATCCAAACAATGCTTGATTCGCCACAGCTTCTCACCGGTACCGGACGTCAAGACGACGACAAACAGCTTCAAAAAATTCGCGAGAAGCTGCTCAAGGCGCTCGCCGTTCAGAACGCGTCGCTTGACATCATCAGCGGCTTCGTGGATACGCAGCAGATGGCGGATTTACAGCATGCCGGCGAGGAGTACATCAGCTCCATAGCGCAGCCGGATGTGTCCGGTGCACAGATCTCGACGCCCGGCCCCCTAAACCCGCTCGCAGCGAACCCAAACTACGCGGGGCTTCCTCCCAACCCATACGACATCGACTTGGCAAATGTTCCCGGGCTGACGCTGGGTTATAATCCCGTCACGCGCTTGCTCGAAGCCCTTCACTGGACCATCGACCAAACTGCAACGCGCGAGAACGAAGCCGCAAACGCCGTGATGTCGAGTGCCGCGCTCTGCAGCAACGTGCTCCCCGGCCCATCGCCATCACCGCGGCCTTAGGGCTTGTACGTAAATCCCTGAATCGAGGCCGATCCGGTCGCGCGGTCGTTCCATACCGTCCAGATCGTGCCGGTGCTCGGATCGATGGCGGTGGTATGCACGCCTTGCGCGATCGGCAACGTCTCAAGAAGCTTCGGATCGGAGCTACCGTCGAACGAGTAGAGGGTGATGCCGCCGCCGGCGCAGGCTAGCCATCTCCGCGAGGGCTCCCAGCTGCACTGATCGACGCGCCCTGGATAAGTAACCTTGTGCAGAAGGTTCCCCGCGCGATCGTAGACGGCAAGAACCCTATTCTCGCCGGCAACGAAGAGCGCGCGGTCTTCGGCGTCATATTGCAATGGGTGATTGCTCGCAAGCGATGGCGTCGGAATCGAGCGCACGACTCTTAAAGACGTCGCATCGATCACGACAATCCGGCTCACGGCGGGGTCGTCGCTGGAAATATTTTGGTAGACGTCGTGCGTTTCGGGATCGATCTGAAGATATTCGGGTTTGTGACCCGGCAGGTCGACCGTGGCGATTTGCTTGAACGTTTTCGAATCGATGACGAAGAGGCGGGTGCCATCGTCTTCATCTGCGTAGATGCGGCCGACACCGGGATCGTACGCGATCGCATCGACCGTACCGTCGACGGCAAGGGTGCGTAGAATCGTCTGCGCCTTGGGATCCACTTCGCTCACGGACCGTCCCTTACCGTTGCCCGTAAATACGTGTCCGGTTGCGGGATCGACGGCAACGCCTGCCATCGGCCCGACTTTGACGATGCCGAGCACACTGCCGGTGTCGGCATCCGCAATCATCAAGCCTCCGCCCGCGCCGTGCGCGGCGTAGACGCGACGGCGCTGCGCGTCGACTGCGACGTAATCGAAGCCTCCCCCCGGCCTAACCGGCTGCGCTAGCGTCACCGCAACGATGGGCATGCGGGGTCTTCCGGCGACGGCGACTCGTAATCCTCGGCGTCCACAGGTGCTGATTGAAAGCGCGGGTCCGAGGGAAAAAATGCTTGCCACCTCAGCGTTCATATTGGAGAGTTTCAATGAGCCAAACTTTGCCGCCGCAGCATCAGGAGCGACAGCCGGGACTTCAGCGCGAAATGATACCGCAGCCGCGAAGTGCGCCGCTGACTCTCGGCTCCGGGAAACTTAGGGATCGTACGGTCTTTGTTACCGGCGGCGACAGCGGAATTGGCCGTGCAGTGGCGGTTGGCGCGGCGCACGAGGGAGCCAACGTGGCATTCGTCTACCTCAATGAAGATGAGGATGCGGCGGAAACCTGTCGTCTCGTCAAGGAGCTCGAGCGGGAGTGCGCCGCGCTGCGCGGGGACGTCGGCGATGAAGCGTTCTGCCGCAGTGCGATTGAGGAAACCGTGCAGCGCTTCGGGCGACTCGACGTCATCGTCAACAATGCAGGCGAGCAGCACGTGCAGGAAAATCCCGAAGAAATAACCGCAGAACAGCTCGAGCGAACGTTCCGCACGAACATCTTCGCGCAGTTCTTCGTCGTCAAAGCCGCGCTGCCGCACTTGCAGAGCGGTTCGGCGATTGTCAACATCGCTTCGGTGACGGCGTACCAAGGCAGCCCTAAGCTCGTTGACTACTCTTCGACGAAGGGCGCCATCGTTTCGTTCACACGAGCGTTATCAAACTCGATCGTCGATCGGGGCATCCGCGTCAACGCGGTTGCGCCGGGGCCGATCTGGACGCCGTTGATTCCGGCGACGTTTCCGCAGGACGAGGTCGAGAAGTTCGGGCAAGATACGCCGATGAAGCGGCCCGGACAACCGCACGAGGTTGCGGCTGCGGTCATCTTTCTCGCGTGCGACGATTCGTCATATGTCTCGGGCCAGACGATCCACGTGAATGGAGGAGAGGTAGTCAACAGCTAACGACGTAAGCTCCTCAGCGTGCACAACGTAACCGAGACGCTGCGGCTGCCGTCGCCCGCACCGCGTCCCCAAGCGCTCGCTTTCGACGGCGAAAAGCTTTGGATGGGATCGATCGAGACAAATCGACTTTACGCGATCGATCCCCGCCAATGGACTCTCATCGAGGAGGAGAACGTTCCCGGCAAACCCTGGGGCATGACGGTCGTCGGCGACGAGCTGCGCGTCGTTTGCGGCATCGGCGAGGACGACGATCGCGTCATCCGCCGCTTCGTTCCCGGGCACGGTTTTAAGTCGCAGGGCGCCATCGATTGTCCCGATGCGACGGGATCGCAGCTCAGCTACGACGGCACGCGTCTCTACCTCAGTCAATGGTACAATCGCCGGATCCTGGGGCTCGACGAGGCGGGCAACGTCGTACGCCAAATCGACGTACCGCATGGAATCTGCGGGCAATGCTACGTGGACGGGAGCTTTTACCTCGTGACGACCGATCGCGAAGAAACCGACGACTATTTCCTCACTCGAGTTTCTGCAAACGGCGGCAATGCAGCCGAAGATCTTGCTCGAATCCCGTTTGCGGCCCGTTCGCTCGCCTACGACGGCTCAAAGTTTTGGACAAGCCATCGCGAGGCGAATCAAATCGTCGCATTTGATCGCTGAACGATTCGCGTCGAGCGATCCGCACACCCGGCTTGCCGCCGCGGTGCTGCGGCTGCTCTTCGGAGAAGAGTATGGGCGCGACTTCGGAGCTCGGCTGTGGGACGGAACGCGCGTGCGCGCATCAAAGGACGAGCGATTCGTTTTGCAAGTCAACGCTCCGGGAGCGCTCCGCTCGGCCTTCACGCCGCCGATCGATCTTTCGGCTGGGCGAGCTTTCGGCGCGGGTTTGCTCGACGTGGATGGCGATCTGGAGCATGCCGTTGATACCCTCTATCGCGCCAGCGCATCGCTGGGTGTCGCCAACATCATGCGGCTGCTTCGCGTGCTGCGCAAGTTGCCGAAAGTAGCGATACCGCGCTTGCGCGAAGCGCACCTTCACGGAAAAATGCACTCACGCGCGCGCGATCGTGCTGCGATCGGGTTCCATTATGACCAGCCGGCATCGTTCTATCGCAGCTTTCTCGATCGGGAAATGATCTACTCGTGCGCGTATTGGGATGAAGGCGTCGACTCGCTCGATGTAGCTCAATCGGCGAAACTCGACTACCTATTGCGCAAACTGCGGGTACGTCCCGGTGAACGGCTGCTCGACATCGGCTGCGGCTGGGGCGCGTTGGTCATTCGGGCCGCGCAATCGGGGGCGCAGGTGCTGGGCATTACGTTGAGCCGGCTACAGCAGGAAGAGGCGCAGCGGCGTATCGCGGTTGCGGGCCTGAGCGATCGGGCTCGCGTCGAGCTGCGCGATTACCGCGAGCTGGGATGCGAGCGTTTCGATAAGATTGTGAGCGTCGGCATGTTCGAGCATGTGGGGCGCGCGCGTTTTTCCCAATACTTCCAGTCCGCTTACGATGCGCTGCGTCCAGGCGGGCTCTTTCTCAATCATGCAATCGCCGATCAAAGCCCCGGGCGGAGCCGCCGAGGTCCGGAGCGGGGATTTCTGGGTCATTTTATTTTCCCCGACGGAGAACTCGTTGCGGTCGCCGATTCCTTACGCATCGCCGAGCAGACCGGTTTTGAAGTGCGCGACGTCGAGAACTTGCGCGAGCACTATACGCGTACGGTACGCGCCTGGACCTCAAATCTCGAACGCAATCGCAGCGAGGCGATCGCTGCCGCAGGTGAAGCGAGTTACCGCATGTGGCGTCTCTATCTTGCCGGAAGCGCTCAGGGCTTCAACGTCGGCCGGATCGGCGTCTTTCAGTCGCTGCTGGCACGGCCGGATGAAGATGGATGCGTGAAGGTGCCGCCAACAAGACGGGATCTCTATGTTAGACTCAGTGATGGAGCGAGCGGTCGTAGCTCAATTGGATAGAGCAACAGGCTTCGAACCTGTAGGCTGGGGGTTCGAGCCCCTCCGACCGCGATATCTAGCATACTCGGTGATGCTAAAACACTGCGAAGCGCCGTGGACGCTCAGGCCGACGGCGAGAACGGCAAGTTCGGATCGGCGCAGAGCGTCAGCGGGTCGGCGCGGACCGCGTCGCGCTGGTAGTAGGCCGCCGCCCCGATCATCGCTGCGTTGTCGGTGCAGTACTTCGGCAACGGAGTGAAAGCGGCGATGCCGTTGCGCGTGCTCCAAGAATGGAACGCCGTCTGAAGCGCGGAGTTCGCCGCGACGCCGCCCGAAAGCACGACCGCCTGATAAGAATCGCGCTCGTAAGCCGCTTGCAGGCGCGTCATCAGCATCTCGACCACCGCGGCTTGAAACGAAGCCGCGACGTCTTCGGGTTTGGCATTCCGGCCGGCTTGCGATTCTAAGAAGTAACGTACCGACGTCTTGAGCCCTGAAAACGAGAGGTCGAGCGAGTCGGCAGTAGGCCGATGGCGGGGAAAGGCGTAGGCGCGCGGATTACCGCGTTGCGCCAACGCGTCGAGCGCGGGGCCGCCGGGATACGGCAGACCGAGAAGGCGCGCGGTCTTATCATATGCTTCGCCTGCAGCGTCGTCGTGCGTGCGACCGAGTACCTGCATGCGCGTCGCCGACCGCACGGCTACCAGTTGCGAATGTCCGCCTGAAACCAAAAGCGCGAGGAACGGATACGGCGGCGTCTCCGACCGGTCGAGGAATGGCGCGAAGACGTGGCCGTGCAGATGATTGAGCGCATACAGCGGCCGGTGCAACGCGAAAGCGTAGGCCTTTGCCGCCGCGACGCCGACCACAAGGCTGCCGATCAAGCCCGGACCACGCGTTACCGCAATCCCATCGAGATCCGCAAAACTCGCGCGCGCGCTCTGCAGCGCGTCTTCGACCACCGCGGAGAGCAATGCGACATGCCGCCGGCTGGCGATTTCGGGAACGATGCCGCCGTACTTCGCATGAAAGGCGTCTTGGTTGGTCGCAACGCTCGAGAGCACGTCGCGCCCATCGCGAACGACTGCCGCGGCAGTGTCGTCGCAGGACGTTTCGATTGCAAGCGT
>DATDIA010000218.1:0-7080 GCA_036521295.1 Candidatus Cybelea sp.
TCATTACGAGGGCGGCTCGAGCCGACTCCGCCTCCGGAAGTGCTCGCCAAAACGAAGTACATCTACGACGTGCGCGGCACCGGCGGAGAACTTCGCGTCAAAATGTGGGTGACGGTTGCACGCAAAGACGGGCCCACAACGATCTGTACCGGATGGCTCGTTCGCTATCCACAGCCCGTACGCGGGGGATACGCGGATGCTGCTGCTCCGAGTAACGTCCAGAACAACGTGCATGCCGGTCCAGCGAACGGCACTCAGATTGCAATCGGCGGAGCGGGGCCCGCATCGCCGCCGCTGGCGCCGTTCGATGCGGGCATCGCGCCAATCGTCGATGGAATGGTCTCCGCGCCCTGTGACGGGCGACGCTTGGTGCCGTACGCACCGTCGACCGAGTCGTCGCCGTAAGCCGATTCGTTTCCCGCTTGAATTTAAAAAACGCCGGCTCTAAAATTCTCTTGTGCCGGGAAGGCCGGCACTCTTCGTCAGATACGAAGGAGGGCGGTTGGAACCGCAAGATCCACCGGGCGAACGAGCCCGCGAAGTACGCGCCGGATAAAGGGCGCCAAGAGCGCGCCCACGTCAGCCGGACGATTTCCGGCGGCGCGCCGATTCGCAAGATAGAAAACAGAGCGAGGGGTCGCGCCCACGTTGGGTTGCGGCCCGTCGCAATTATTGCGCAGCCGCAGGCGAAACGCGGCTCAAAATGAGTGGGCGCCCCGAATCGCGAAACGGTTAGGGGAGCGTGGGCGTGTCCCGCGCTTTGCTGCTTCAAAGACCGGGCAAAAGGGAAGGTGAAAACGCGTGTCGAGGGTCGGTGCGACGGTGGCGGCGGCCTTTGAACGGGAGCTCGGGGCGATCGTACGAGATCAGGCCTTCGCCGGCCTCGAAATCGTTGCGCATCGCGTCCGTCCGAATCGAGGCTCGACGGCATTTAGCGTGACGATCGACCGGCCAGGCGGCGCCGACTTAACGCTTTGCGAGCGTGTGGCGACTCGACTCAATGCCAACCTCGCGGGGTTGGACGGGGCATACACGCTCGAAGTGGAGTCGGCGGGACTCGATCGGCCGCTGGTTCGGGGCTCGGACTACGAGCGCTTCGCCGGGGAGCGCGCTCGAATCGTCACGTCGTTGACGGTGCGCGGCGGCAAAACGCACCGCGGGATTCTTCGCGGTCTGCGCGGAGAGACGGTCGTCGTGGAGACCGAGCAGGGCGAGCTGCTTCTCCCGATAGCGGCGATCAAAACGGCGAATTTGGAATACGATCCGCGGACGGATCTCAAACGCGATAAACTCCAACGGAAACAAAGGCATGGCAACGATAGAAAATACGGCAACTGAAGAGAAGCTCATCGACGTTCTCCAGTTCATCGCGAGGGAACGGAACATTTCCTTCGAGATGTTGTTGGAAGCTCTCGAAGCGGCATTGGTCACTGCGTACAAGCGGCATTTTGGAAGCGAATCGAATGCGATCGTCATCGTCGACCGGCAAAGCGGAGCCTATCGCGTCTTTAATCGCCGCGCCGTCGTTGAGGAGGTGCAGGACCCGAAGCTTGAGATCTCCCTGAAAGAGGCCGGCAAGCCGTACCAAATCGGCGACTATTTCGATCAGGAAGTCACGCCGAAAGATTTTGGCAGAATTGCCGCGCAGACGGCCAAGCAAGTAATCGTGCAGCGCATTCGCGAAGCCGAGCGCGACACCGTCTACAACAAATACGTCCGCAAGCTAAACGATTTGGTCACGGGCACCGTACAACGGTACGAGCAGCGCAATATGTTCATCACGCTCGAAGGCCGCGACGAAGCCGTCATGTATGTCGACGAACAAGTACCTGGCGAAGCGTATCGCATCAACGATTTCATTCGGGCGTACGTGCTCGACGTGAGAAAGTCGCCGAAAGGGCCTCAAGTAATTCTCTCGCGCGCCGCGGAGGGTCTCGTACAGCGCTTGCTGGAGCTCGAGGTCCCCGAAATCGCCGATGGAACGGTCGAGATCATGGCGATTGCACGCGATCCCGGCAGCCGTTCGAAGGTTGCGGTGAAAAGCAATCGGGCGGAAGTCGATCCGATCGGCGCATGCCTTGGGCCGAAGTCGAGCCGAATCGCGAATGTGACGGATAATTTGCGCGGCGAAAAGGTCGACATCATACGCTACGACCCCGCGCACGCAGCGTTCATCTCCAACGCGTTGGCTCCGGCAAAGGTGATCGGAGTCGAGCTCTTCGAGGACGACGGCGTCGCGCTGGTGATCGTTCCCGATTACCAGCTTTCGCTGGCCATCGGACGCGAGGGACAGAACGTGCGCCTTGCGGCACGGCTGACCGGCTGGCGTCTGGACATCGCGACGGAAACAGAATCTGCTCAAGCTCGCGAGCGTTATCTGGCCGAACGTGAAGAGCGCGCCGCGGGCGAACAGCCGGCAGCCGAAGCTGCGGAAACGTCCGTCGCAGCAACCGCCGAGGAGATCGATGCCGAGCTCGTACGAAAGCTCGAGGAGTTCCGGCGAGAACGATTGGGGACACAAGGCTCATAGCGCCGGTTCGTACCTGTGTGGGCTGCCGTGGACGATTCGCGCAGCGTGAACTGTCCCGCTTCGTTCGCACGACTGCGGGCTGGCTGGCCGACGGCGCTTCACGGCGCAAGCAACCGGGGCGCGGGGCCTATGTCTGCTCGGATCAATGCGTGGAACGCGCTCGTAAGAACAAACGCTACCCGGGGCTTGGCGCCGCGGCGGCAGAATATGGTTTAATAGAGAGCTCGTGCAAAAAGTGATGCAATGAATTTTCGTGGCGACCACCCCCTCCGATGAGGGCGGACTTTTGATTACCTAGCGGAGCCAGACCATTGGTTGGGGCTCCGCGCACTCCAACTGATGGGACTCGAGCGCCGTGCGTTCGAGAGTGAACTTGGCCGGAAAAGTAAGAATCTTCGAGCTCGCCAAAGAGGTCGGGCTCACGTCAAAAGAGCTGACAGCGCTCTTCAACGACCGCCTCGGGGGCGTCTTCGAGGCGAAAAATCAGCTGAGCGTGGTGCCGGACCAGATCGCAGATCTGGTGCGTGCGGTGCTATTGAAGCCAACCGAGAAGCCCCCCGCCAAACCGGCGGCAGCCGAGGCGCCCGCGCCGCCTCCCCCCGAAAAGCCCCAGCCTAAGGCTGCCCCGCCGCCGCCGGTCGCACGACTGCGTCCGGTCACCGGAGCCTCGCCTCGAGCGGCCGCCCCGCCGGCGCCGGCGCGTACGCCGGAACCGGCAGCAGCGCAGCCACCAGCGACGCAGCCGGTCCCCCGGCGGCAGCGCACCGAACCGGCGGCGACTCCAGCGGCCCAATCAATTCCCCAGCTCCGACCGGTGCCTACGGGTCAACCCTCCGTGGTTCGGCGGCAAGCCCCTCCGCCGACGACCGGCACCTCCGCGTCGCCAGGACCTCGCAGCGGCCTGCCGGGTCGTCCCGGCGTCGCGCCGCGGCCCGGAGAAGTTATGCCCGGCCAGGGAGGCAAAGCCTCCCCGCCGGTGCGCGCGGCCGCTCCCGGAGTCGTGTCGCCGCCAAGGCGTCCAAGCGGGAACGGACCGTTCCGCCCGATGACGCCAGGCGTTCGGCCTGCCCCAGCTCGATCCGGCGCCATATCGACCGATCTCCCCGCGCCTTCCGCGGGAGCCCGTCCCGGAGACCGCACGCGGACGCACGAGGAGAAGGCAACCGCTAAAAAAGATCGTGAGAAGGAGTTGCTGCTCGAAAAAGAGCGTCAGCGAAAGAAAAAGGGCGAGTCGCCTGCCGCGGCGCCGGCGCGCGCTCTCGAAACGATCGAGATCCCCGATTTGCTCACCGTTCAAGAGCTGGCCACTTCGATGATCGTTCCGGTTAGGGACGTGATTACCGAATTGATCAAGATCGGTACGATGGCCACGATCAATCAAAACATCTCGAGCGACGTCGCGATCCAGGTCGCAAAGCGTTTCGGTTTCAATGCGGTCGTTAAAGAAGCCGGCGAAGAAGTGACGGTCGAGCAAGAAGAGGACAAGCCCGAGATGCTGACGGCGCGTCCGCCCGTCGTCACGGTACTCGGCCACGTCGATCATGGCAAGACTTCGCTCCTCGACAAGATTCGGGAAGCGAACGTCGCCGGCGGCGAAGCCGGTGGTATAACGCAGAAGATCGGTGCGTACACCGTCGAGCGCAACGATCGTAAGATCACTTTCGTGGACACTCCCGGTCATGAAGCTTTTACCGCGATGCGCGCGCGCGGCGCAAAGGTAACCGACGTCGCGATCCTGGTCGTGGCCGCCGACGACGGAGTCATGCCCCAGACGAAGGAGGCAATCGCGCACGTCAAGGCGGCCAACGTGCCGATCGTCGTCGCAATTAACAAGATCGACAAGCCGGACTCGCAGCCGGATCGCGTCAAGCAGCAGCTCGTCGAACAGGGGCTGCAGCCGGTCGATTGGGGCGGCACCATCGAAATGGTGCCGGTCTCGGCGAAGACCGGCGACGGTATCGACGGCCTTCTCGATACGGTGTTGCTCGAGGCCGACATTCGCGAGCTGCGCGCGAACAAGAATCGCCGCGCCAGCGGCGTCGTGATCGAATCTGCGCTTCACCGTGGGCGCGGTGCGGTCGCAACCGTGCTCGTGCAGAACGGGACGCTGCGCGTCGGCGACATCGTCGTTGCGGGCGGGACCTTTGGAAAGGTGCGGGCATTGATCGACGACAAGGGCAAACAAGTCAAGA
Source organism: Candidatus Cybelea sp. (assembly GCA_036521295.1). GTDB lineage: Bacteria > Vulcanimicrobiota > Vulcanimicrobiia > Vulcanimicrobiales > Vulcanimicrobiaceae > Cybelea. Next base: position 4,723 of record DATDIA010000218.1, read on the forward strand.
AAGCCGGTCCGTCGATCCCCGTTGAAGTCATGGGTCTTTCGGACGTTCCCGCGGCAGGTGACACCCTCACGGTCGTGAGCGACGAACGCGTCGCACGCGAAACCGCCGAGAAACGTGCGACTCGTCGCCGCGACGTGCGCATGGCGGCGACAGGAACGCAGCGAGTCTCGCTCGAGACGTTCATGTCGATGCCGGCCGAGGGCGGGAAGGTCCTCAACTTGATCATCAAAGCAGATGGACAGGGGTCGCTCGAAGCGTTGCGCGCACGCATGGAATCGCTCTCTACCGACGACGTGGAGATTCGTGTCATTCACGGCGGCGTCGGTGCAATTTCGCCCAACGACGTAAATCTAGCCAGCGCATCCAACGCCGTGCTGATCGGCTTCAATATCCGCCCCGATGAAACGGCTCGCCGGCTGGCAGAGAACGAGGGAGTCGATTTGCGCTTCTACCAAGTCATCTATGAGATCGAAGACGATCTCAAGAAAGCGATGCGAGGCATGCTCTCGCCGGTCGAGCGTGAAGTCGTGTTGGGACGCGCCGAGGTTCGCCAGGTCTTCAAAGTTAGCCGCGTGGGCACCATCGTCGGCTGTTACGTGACGGCCGGTAAGATCACGCGTAACGCAAAGGTGCGCGTCATTCGCGATGCCGCGGTGGTCTTTGACGGGGAAATCGAAAGCTTGAGGCGGTTCAAAGACGACGTGCGTGAAGTAGCCGAAGGTTTCGAGTGCGGCATTCAAGTCGCGAGATTTCAGGATCTCAAAGAGGGCGACGTCATCGAAGCCTACGCGCTGGAGCGGGTCGCACCGGAGCTCGTTCGGGCATGAAACCGCAACGATTGGCAAAGATCGACCATGAGGTCCAACGGATACTCGGCACACTGGTCTCCCAGCAGCTGCAAGATCCGCGACTGGCGTTCGTGACGGTGACGCGCGCTGAAGTGAGCGACGACCTGCGCCACTGCAAGGTGTTCGTGTCGGTGATCGGCGACCGGCATCAAGCGCGTCAGTCGCTCGACGCCCTCAGACACGCGGGCCGCTTCTTGCGCGGGGAATTGGGGCGCAAGATCGATTTGCGTCACACTCCAGAGCTGATTTTCGTTGAAGATCGGTCGGCCGAGCGGGCAATAGCGCTCGCGAAGACGCTGCGCGAGGCCACATTGCGAGCCGTACCCGAGGAGAGGGAATGATCGAGAGCACGCCGCGCATCGCATCGGCGCAGGAGGTCGTCGCAGAGCTGCGCCTCCGTAAGGCGTTCGTGATGGTCAGCCACGTGAAACCGGACGGCGACACGCTGGGAGCAGGATTGGCGCTGGGCTTGGCGCTCAAACGCCTGGGCAAGCGCGTCGCGTACTTTCAACAAGACAGCGTGCCGCGAAACCTCCGCTTCATGCCCGACGCCGACCTCGTGACCCCAACGTTGCCGCCGGATCTCCCCGCCGACACCCTTTATGTTTTTTGCGATATGAGCGATTGGAAACGCGCCGGCGAAAAACTGCCTCCGGTAGAGCGCGAGAACATGCTCGACATCGACCATCATCTTGGCAATTCGCTCTTCGGAACGTTGAACTTCGTGCTGGAAAGCGAGTGTTCGACGGGAAGCGTGGTGATGCATCTCTTGCGCGAGCTTGGCGTCCCCATCGATAGTCGGATCGCGACGTGCATTCTTGCGACCGTCATGACGGACACCGGCGGCTTCATGCACTCGAATACCACGCCCGAGGCGCTCGAGCTGGCGGCGGAATTGATGCGACTCGGTGCCGACAAGGAGGAGATCACCGAGCAGATTTTCTTGTGCAAGCGCGTTGCAGCGACCAGACTCTTAGGGGGCATCATCGAGGCGATGCGCTTCGAGCACAACGGTCGCTATTGTTACTCGTTCGTCGACGATGCCATGCTGGAAAAAACCGGCGCCGATGGAGAAGACACCGAAGATACCGTCAACACGCTCCTCGGACAAGATGGAGTCGACGTCGCGGCTCTCTTCAAGGCGATCGAAGGCGAGATCCGCGTGAGCCTGCGCTCGAGTGGCCGGCTCAACGTGCAGGCCGTAGCGCAACGATTGGGAGGAGGCGGCCATTTTCGCGCTTCCGGCCTGACCTATCACGGATCGTTGCAAGATGCCTTTGCGGCGGTCGAAGCAGCTCTCGTCGCCGAAGGTTTGTAGCGGGAGTCGAGTTTCCCGCCAAAGCGTGATTGGTTTCGTCAACCTCTTTAAAGCCGCCGGTCCGAGCTCGGCACGCGCCCTTGCACGCGTGCGACGGATCTACGGGCTCCATGCCGGGGACCAGAACCTCGCTGCCGGCCATTTAGGAACCCTCGACCCGCAAGCTGCCGGTGTGCTTCCCGTTGCGATTGG
>DATDIA010000219.1:0-13452 GCA_036521295.1 Candidatus Cybelea sp.
ATTGCATTCGCTCACGGGCTCGTCGAGGCTTAGATGGCCGTCAAGATTGACTTGATTGCCGGCTCACCTTTCGACGGAGTTTATCCCGAGCGAAGTCGAGGGGCCCGGGTTGCCACGAAGCCGGGGTGGTTACGCGTTTCGCTGCCGAGCGGCGAAGAGTACGAGCGCGTCAAGGCAAAAGTCAACAACCTCGCCCTTCATACCGTCTGCAAAGAAGCGGCCTGCCCGAATGTCGCCGAATGCTGGGGAGCCGGCACCGCGACGATCATGATCTTGGGCGATACCTGCACGCGTGGCTGCCGTTTTTGCAACGTCAAGACCGGCAATCCGCGCGGCAAGGTCGATTGGCTGGAACCTCTGCGAGTCTCCGAGGCTGTCCGCGATTTGGGCTGGAAGTATCTCGTCGTCACGGCCGTCGATCGGGACGACCTGACCGACGGGGGCGCGCTGATCTTCGCCAATACCGTCCGCGCGATTCACGAGCGCGCTCCGGAGACGCGCGTCGAAATTCTCAGCGGGGACTACCGCGGCGACCTTCGGGCGCTAGACATCGTCGTGGACGCCAAGCCCGACGTCTTCGCGCATAACTTAGAGACCGTCCGGTGTCTCACGCCGAGGGTGCGCGATAAGCGCGCGAGCTATGAGCAGTCCCTTGCTGTCCTCGCACACGTCAAGCGACGCGCTCCTCACCGATACACAAAAACCTCTCTGATGCTCGGGTTGGGCGAAACCCAAGACGAGATCGAAGAGACCATGGACGACGCGCGCGCCGTGGGCGTCGACATCTTTACGATGGGCCAGTACTTGCAGCCAAGCAAGAAGCATTTGCCCGTCGTCGAGTTCGTCGAGCCCGCCCAGTTCGAGCGGTTGGGCGCGCTGGGCAAAAGGAAGGGCTTTCATCAGGTCGTCTCGAGCCCGCTCTCCCGCAGCTCCTACCACGCGGAGCAGGCCTTCTAGAATTCCTTCGCCGTGGTGAGATGGGCGCAACCCGGGCCGACGGGTTTTAGGTTGACACAGCTAACGTGACGAAGGTCTTTCTCACCCGGCCGGTTCTGGCGGCAGTTTGCTCTTTGATCATCCTGATCGGCGGCCTGGTCGTGATGCCGACGCTGCCGATTGCGCAGTATCCTCAGATCGCTCCGCCGGTGGTAACGATAAGCGCTTCCTACGTCGGCGCATCGCCCCAGGCCGTCGAAGCGCAAGTTACGACTCCCCTCGAGCAGGCCGTCAATACGGTCCAAGGGTTGCGATACATCAGCTCGCAGAGCACGCAGGGCACCTCGTCGATCACCTGCACTTTTACGCTCGAAACGAACCTCGACATTGCGGCCGCCGACGTCCAAAACCTCGTGCAATCGGCAATTGGTCAACTGCCCGCTACGGTTCAGCAAGTCGGCGTGCAGGTCACGAAGAACTCGGGCTCGTTCGTGATGGGCGTCGCGCTGACGTCCAACTCGAGCCAGTACAATACGCTCTTCTTAAGCAACTACGCGCAGCTCAACATCGTCAACGATCTGTCGCGCGTTTCCGGGGTTTCACAGGTCATCATTTTCGGCCAGCGCCAGTACGCGATGCGGATTTGGCTCAATCCGCACTCGCTCGCTCAACAAGGTCTCGACGCCGGCGACGTGGTGACGGCGTTGCAGGAGCAGAACGCTGAGGTCGCCAGCGGGAGCATCGGCTCGGCGCCCGAGTCTAAGAATCAGCCCTACACCTATACCGTCAACGCGCTAACGCAGCTTTCGTCGCCGACGGAGTTCGCCAATATCATCCTACGCGCGAATCCCAACGGCGGCTATACGCGCCTTGGCGACGTCGGGCGCGTAGAGCTCGGCGCGGAGAATTACAACAGTTCTTTGCGTTTCAACGGCAATTCCCAAGTGGTGGGCCTCGGAGTTCAGCAGTATCCCACCGCGAACGCGTTGCAGGTCTCAAAGGGGGTGATCGCCGAGCTGAACGTGCTTGCCAAACAGTTTCCGTCCGGCATTCATTACACCGTCGCTTTTGACACGACCGATTTCGTTGCCGAGTCGGTGCGGGAAGTCATCATCACGCTGCTGCTCTCTATCTTCCTCGTGGTTTTGGTCATCTATGTCTTTCTGCAAAATCCTCGCTCAACGCTGATTCCGGCGGTGACGATACCAGTATCGCTGATCGGGACCTTCTTTGTCATGAAGGTCTTCAATTTTTCGATCAACACGATCACGCTCTTCGGGTTGACGCTGGCGACCGGTCTCGTCGTCGACGATGCGATCGTGGTCATCGAGAATATCGCTCGCCACATGGAGCTGAACAAAGGACGCCAGAGCGGGATCGCGAGCGCCGGCCAGGCTATGCGCGAGGTTCAAAGCGCGATCGTGGCATCGTCGCTCGTGCTGCTCTCCGTCTTTATCCCCGTTGCGTTCTTTCCGGGCACGACCGGACAGCTCTACAAGCAGTTCGCGCTGACCATCGCGGCCGCCATCTCGATCTCGCTCTTCATGGCGCTGACGCTTTCACCGGTAATGTCCGCGCGCTTGCTCAGCGGCGAGACCGAGTCGAACTTCATCTTCTTCCGCTGGTTCAACGCCGGTTTGAAGCGCTTTCGGCACTGGTACGCGTCGGAGCTGCCGCGCCTTTTCCGGTACCGCTGGATCGTCGTCGGCGTCTTCGGTCTCGCGCTGCTGGCAACGCTCTTGATGTACGTACGAACGCCGACGTCATTCATTCCGAGCGAAGACCAAGGCTACTTCATCGTGCTGCTTCAGGCGCCCGAGGGCACGTCGCTCTCCGGTGAAACGGCTATATCGGAAAAGGCCGAGGCGATCATACGCCAGCAGCCGCAGGTGAAGTATATGTTCAACGTCGGCGGCTTTAGCTTTGCCGGCAATGCACCGAACCGCGGTCTGATCTTCGTGTTGTTGAAGCCGTGGGGCCAGCGGAAGGGATCGGGCGACGGAATCGACGCCGTTATCAGCCGCGTTAATTATGGATTCTTTTCCCACCTACCGCAGGCTCAGATCTTCGCCGTTAACCCGCCGGCGATCAACGGCGTCTCGTCTTTCGGCGGTTTCCAATTCGAGCTCGAGGATCGAACGAACGTCGGATTGCCGACGCTCACGAAAACCGCCTACGCGATAATGGGCATGGCCGCGAAAGACCCACGGCTGCAGAACGTCTTCACGCAATTCCGCATAAACTCGCCGCAGGTCCAGATCGACATCGATCGCGACAAGGCCAAGGCGATCGGAATTTCGCTCAACGACATCTTCGATACGCTCGAGGTTGACCTGGCCTCGCTCTACGTCAACAATTTCACCTATCTCAATCGATCCTGGCAGGTCGACGTGCAAGCCGATGAGCCCTTCCGTAATCGCGTCTCCTCGCTGCAAGGGCTTTTCGTCAGCTCGGGCTCTGCCGCCAACGCCGCCATACCGACGGGCACGAATCCGTTCCCGACTGCGCCGCCCGGCGTGGCGACGACGACTACGAACGCTACCGGAACGGTGATGACGCCATTGAGCGCGCTCGTAAACATGAAACAGGTGCTCGCCGCGCCGATCATTACCCATTACAATCTCTACCGCAGCATCGAGCTCAACGGACAGAACGCGCCCGGCCACGGATCGGGCGAAGCGCTCGCCGCGATGGCCCAGCTCGCGCAGCGCGTGATGCCCGCAGGCATGAGCTACGAGTGGTCGGGACTGCAGCTCGACGAGATCGCGTCGGGAAGCTTGACCGCGCTCATCTTCGCGCTCGGCCTCGTCTTCGTCTTTCTCGTCCTTTCGGCGCAATACGAAAGCTTTATCGATCCGCTGATCGTATTGCTCGCCGTTCCGGCTGCACTCTTCGGCGCGCTCGGATTCATGAACTTTCGTCACCTACCGATCCCAGGGCTTTTCGATCCGAATCTTGCGCAGGATGCCTACGCGCAAGTCGGATACGTCATGCTCATCGGCTTGGCGAGCAAGAGCGCGATCCTGATTGTCGAGTTCGCGAATCAACAGTTACGCGAAGGCTCAACCGTCGTACAGGCGGCCATGCGCGGCGCTCAGACGCGACTGCGTCCGATTTTGATGACCTCAATCGCTTTCATCATCGCCGTGATTCCACTCGTCTTTGCGACCGGTGCGGGAAGCTCGGCGCGGCATTCGATCGGCACGGTCGTTTTCGGAGGAATGCTCGTCTCGACGTTCCTGAATCTCGTGATCACGCCGGTGCTCTACGTCATCGTCAAATCGCTCGAACTGCGCGGCGGTCGACCCGAACGCGACGGTCAATCGCATGGGCAGCTCGCCACCGAGGAACCTGTAGCTCCGCCAGTCGGCGTATAAATTGCGCCGTCGTCTTCGCACTGAGCGAAAAGGATTTGCTTTGCTTTGGCGCAACACTCGCTTAACAAGCGAGATGAAATTAATAACCGTTGTTATCAGCATTGCCGCTGCCGCCACAGCGGCGTTTTCGATCGGCGTTTGCGCGCTACCCGTTTGGGCAGATGATGGTACCGGCGACGTTTTTCAAAAAACGATCGTCCCGAGCGCGAACGACTCAATCAAAAGCATAATGAGCCAGCCGAAGCCCCAAAAGCAAGGCTCCCCAGTCGCTCAAGCGCCCCCGGTGAGCCAGCCGCGCGTAGGTCGCACGGTCGAGCTGCCCGGCGACAGATTTACCTACATGGTGGATTTCTCGGTGGCAACCCCATTCGGCAATATCGGATCCTATGGGAAACAACAAGGCTGGTTGCGGGGCGGCATGGACGCTTTGCTCGGTTATAAACTCAATTGGTCGACGAAGGTCGTCGCGAGCATCTTCCAGCTTCAGCACTGGCCCTACGGCTTCAACACGGGCACCGCACCGGTTTATCTCGCCGGGTTCGTCAATCCGGTCGGCTGCGCCGACTTGAGCGGCGGAAACGCCTGCGGTCCGGGCACCGGCCGTAATATTAACGTGGGCTCAGTCGATACGTTCGGCGTGTTCATGCTTCAGAAGATGTTCGTGATCAATTCCGACAAACTGCCGGGCCCAGTGCCGATCGTTATCTCGCCGACTTACGTCGCTCGCAGCGGCGTTATCGGCTTTGCACCCGGCAACAACGACGTCGTGCCGTTCACGTACAATCTTCCCGACGGACCGGTCGAAAATATTCCCGTGCGCACGGCGGAATATTATGCGCTCGCTATAACGATGCCATTTTTGAAAACGCCCAAGATGTTCGGCACGTTCACCGTCGCGCCACAATGGTTGGTTCACACTGCCGGAGCCAACGTCGGCAACTCCATGCAGCTTCCTCAAGTGCTCTATCTCGAGTACACGCCGCTGCACGGGACCACGTTTTTTTTCGAGCCACAGAGCGCGCGCGATTATCTGCCGACCGATCCCTATCCCGAACACCTCATCGCGTACTTTCTCGGGATCTCGCAACGGATAAGCAAGTATACGTTCGTGCAAGCGGTTCTCAACAGCGGAGGTCCCACGAACGAAGGCCCCGATGGCGTGACTGCGATCAAATGTTTGACCGTCCAGCAGGCGATCAACAATCAGTGCGGGCTGGCAATCGGCGGGTTGAGAGCGACGCAGCTGCAGCTTGAGTTCGGCGTCGGTTCGCCCAACTTGTTTCCGTTGTAATCGGGGGTAGAGCATGGAACTTTCGCAGCTCCGGAAAGCGATTGCGGCCGTTGCGCTCGCAGCGCTCGCAGCGTGCAGCGGAAACGGCGCAGGCACCGGCTCCGCGCCGGTTCTTCCCGCGCATGACGCGCGTCCCGCGCAGCAAGGTATCCTGGCGCGCATCGTCGGCGTCGGCGACAGTTTGACTGCCGGCTATCAGTCGGACGGTTTTTTGGGCCAGACCGGGCTTGCAAATCCGCTGAACCCCGGAGTACAAGTTCCGCCGAATCAGGAGAATGGCTGGTGGGCCCTGCTCGACGAACAGGCGTCGAACTCGACCATCGCGGACGCGATTAACCAGATGTACGATCCTGCAAAGAGCCCGCTGCCGTTGATAAAGGGCCCGGGCCTTGACAATCAGATCGTCCCCGCAGGACCGAGTGCGTTTTTTCCCTTCGGTCAGTTCAAGGGCACCGACCCCTGCACGTTCGCTCACGGTTTCAATCAAGCCGGCTTTCTTTTGCAGGGGTCAGCCCGCGTGCGCACGGACCCCAGTTCACCGAATATCAGAGATCTCGGCGTGCCCGGATCGACGCTGCACGAAGCCAACGTGCTTCACCAACCGCAAACCTCCACGTGCAGTCCCCTGCCGGGGATACCTGGATTGCTGAGCGACGTAGTCACGGAAGAGAGCGGCACGTTTTGGCCGGTGCTCCGCACCTTCACGAAGCTCGATGGGCATCTCACCGAAGTGAACGCGGCCGCCTCGCTCCATCCGACGCTGGCGACGGTTTGGCTGGGCGCCAACGACGTCCTCAAGTACATGGGCAGCGGCGGTCGCTTTGTCGGCGGAGACCGGACCGCCGGACAAGCGCAGAACGACCTTCGCGCCGCGATATCGACGTTACAGCGCGCCGGCGCTCGCGTCGTCGTTGCAAACCTTCCAAATATTCTCGAAACTGGTTACTTTCAGCGGGTCACGCATCCAAAGAGCCCGCACGATTGCAAGCTCCGAAGCTATGCGTACTGCCTGCTTCAGTTGGATGGTCTCGAAACGTTCGTTCCCAGCATCGCACGCAAGTACCATCTGGACACACCGAACGGGTGCTCGGCGACGTCCCTGACGACACCCTGCGGCTATCTAACGCTGCCTGGAACCATCGAGTTTATTCAATACTACAACCTGACCGGAGAGCCGCCAAACTTGGATTGCGCAACGCCGTCTCCAACTTGCAAACCGGTAAAGGGCAGTGGGCTCGGCTCGAACTACATCACGCCTGAGTTTGCCGCAAAGGTTCAAGCGCTCAATAACGCGGTCAATCAAGGTATCGACGATGCCGTGAGCTCTTCGCATGTACCGCTCGTCGACATTCATGCCATCTTCCACGGCTTGGCCAGCGGAACCCCGTCGAATCCATATTTCGCGCAAGCGGCTGCGATCAATCCGCCGAAATGCTGCGCTCTCGGCTACCTTTACGGCATCCTGAGCTTCGACGGAATACACCCGTCGAACACCGGCTACGCGCTGGTCGCTTATAGTTTTATCGAAGCCATCAACAAGGCATACGGCGCGCACATTCCCGAAGTAGACGTGCGCGCCGTCTACGACGGCTCGCGGTGCAAGAATCCGAAGTTCTGCTATCCCGATCCGTACGCACCGCCCAACGATATCCCGTAGCCAACTACGGAAAGCAAGACTTACGCGTAGATGCCGCGGAGTTTCGAGGCCTTCACGACTCGATCGATGGCGAGCGTATAGGCCGCCGTTCGCAGGGTCGCTCTACGCGAGTTGGCGATCGAACGTATCTCGTGAAGGTTCGAGAGCAAGAAGTCTTCGAGGCGCTCGTTGACCTCGGATTCCTTCCAAAAAAAGCCCATTCGGTCTTGCGCCCATTCGAAGTACGAGACCGTCACGCCGCCGGCATTCGCCATGATGTCCGGAATCACGATGATCCCACGCTCGCGCAGGATGCGATCGGCTTCCGGCGTCGTCGGGCCATTCGCGCCTTCGACGATCAGCTTGGCCTGGACTTTGGATGCCGTTTCGGGTGTGAAGACTTTTTCGAGTGCCGCCGGAACTAAGACGTCGCACGGACTCGACAACAACTCGGCGTTGGTGATCTTCTCGCCGCCTTTGAAGCCTTCGAGCGTTCCAAATTTGGCGGCGTGCTCCATAGCCGAGTTGACGAAAATGCCATCGGCGTTGTAATAGGCGCCGGTCACGTCGGAGATGCCCACGATCTTGCACCCGCGCTCCTCGAAAAGCTTGGCCGCATGCATCCCTACGTTGCCGAATCCCTGGATCGCGATCGTGGCCTTGTCTGGACGCAGATTCATCACAGCCATCTCGTCGAGCGCGCAGATCGTGACGCCTCGACCGGTCGCCTCGACACGCCCGCGCGATCCACCGATCTCCAGCGGCTTGCCCGTCACGACGCCAGGAATGTTCTGCCGAACGTGCATGGAGTAGGTATCCATGAACCACGCCATGACCTGCGGGGTCGTGTTGACGTCGGGCGCCGGAACGTCTTTGTCGGGACCGACGACCTCGACGAGTTCGGCGGCATAGCGCCGCGTGATGCGCTCGAGCTCGTTTGACGATAGGGTCGTCGGGTCGCAGGTGACGCCGCCTTTACCGCCGCCGAAAGGCAAATCCACGACCGCACACTTCCACGTCATCCAAAACGCAAGCGCTGTGACCTCATCGAGTGTCACGCGCGGATGGAAGCGAATGCCGCCCTTTGCGGGACCTCGAGCAAAGTTGTATTGCACCCGGTAGCCGGTGTAGACCTCGAACTCGCCCGAGTCACGTTGAAACGGAATCGAAAAGATGATCTGCCGCGACGGGTGGGTGAGAATCCGCCGCATTCCGGCATCGAGTTCCAGCAGGTCGGCGGCCTCGTTGAAATACGCGATCGCATCGCCGAAAACGGAAACGTCGCGAACCGAGGTCTCGCGCAGAGCAGTCGTCATGAGCTAGACTTGCCCGTGCCGCCGCGCAGACCCTAGGAGCTCGTCGGACTTGGGCCGACAAGCTCCCCGGTCACACGTTGAAGCGAAAATTCACAACGTCGCCCTCTTGCATCACATATTCGCGACCCTCGCTTCGCACTCGGCCGGCAGCTCGCAGAGCCTCCATTGTTAGGTATTGGACGAAGTCGTCGTACGAGACGACCTCCGCGCGGATAAAGCCTCGCTCGAGATCGCTGTGAATCGTCCCGGCCGCCTTGGGCGCTTTCGTTCCCTTTGGAATCGGCCAAGCACGGGCTTCCTTCTCGCCGGCCGTTAAAAACGTCATAAGGCCCAGCAAATCATAGGCCGCTGCCGAGAGGTCGTCCAGACCGCTGCGCTCGAGCCCGAGCTCGGCACGAAACTCGGCCGCTTCCCCTTCGGGAAGAGCACTCAACTCGGCCTCGAGTTTGCCACTGAGAACGATCGTTCTCCCTCCTTCGGCTCGCGCGATCTCCTCGACGATGCGTATCTGATCCCCGGTCCGTGCGACCTGCGTTTCGTCGACGTTGGCGACGTAGAGCATTGGTTTGGACGTGAGGAGAAAGGAATCGGCGGCAACCTGGGCCTCCACGGTTCCAGCCCCAAAGCTGCGGGCCGGGCGAGCCTCCTCGAGCGCGTCGCTCAGCCGCTGCGCCGCCTGCAGATACGGGCCGATCGCGGGTTGAGCTCGGATCTCACGTTCAAGCTTCGAAATGCGCTTGCGCATCGTAGCGAGGTCGGCGAGTGCCAATTCGATCGCCACGATTTCGCAGTCGCGCTGGGGATCCGGCCGCCCTTCGACGTGCGTCACGTCGTCGCTTTCGAAGCAGCGCACGACCATTGCGATCGCATCGACCTCGCGAATGTGGCTCAAAAAAGCATTGCCGAGGCCCTCGCCGGTGCTTGCGCCGCGCGCCAAGCCGGCAATGTCGACAAAGCGAACGGTCGCCGGGACGATGCGGCGCGCGGCAACCAGCCGTTGCAGCACCGGCAACCGAGGGTCGGGGACGCCGACCTCGCCGACGTTTGGCTCGATCGTCGCAAAAGGATAATTCGCGGCGAGAGCTTGGGCCGAGCGTGTGAGTGCGTTGAAGATTGTCGTCTTCCCGACGTTCGGCAGGCCGACGATTCCGCATGAAAGTGGCACGGTCGAGCGAGGCCGTTCGGCCGCTCGTTCCGGGCGCCCTTGCACCGCGAGCCGAGCCGAAGCAGGCGGCAAGAATATTCGCCTGGCATGTCGGATACGTGCGTATGCGCCAAATGAAGGTCGACAAGCTCGGTATCGACCTCCTAACCCACGACCCGGTTGTCATCCTCAAGGACATGGACGGCTCGCACTACCTGCCTATTCTCATCGGCCCCTTCGAAGCGACCGCGATCGCGTTGGCATTAGAAGGCGCTCCGGTACCGCGGCCGCTCTCACACGACCTCATGCGCAACATCTTAGATACGCTCAATGCCAATCTCGAGCAAGTGGTGATTCACGACATCAAAGACTCCACATTCTTCGCCAAGCTGGTCGTTCGCACTAACGGCGAGCTGCAAGAGGTCGACGCGCGTCCCTCGGACGGCATCGCGCTTGCGTTGCGCGTTCCGGCGCCGATCTTCGTCTCCGACAAGATCGTCCTCGAAGAAGCCACCGCGGAAAGGAAGCCCATCAACGACACCGAGATGGCGCGTTTCAAGAAATTCCTGGACGACCTCAAGCCGTCAGATTTTAATCGCTGAACGTCGTCAGCGACCTGCCGCCGCCGGCGACCAGGATTATGAGAATGACGTCTAGAGGTTAAGGGAACATGGCAGAGCTCAGTGCCGAGGTCGGCGTCTTCGGCGGGTCGGGATTCTATTCACTGATTGAGGGCGCGCGCGAGGAATGGGTCGAGACGCCGTACGGCACTCCCAGCGACAAGATCGCGCTCGGAGAGATTGCCGGGCGACGTGTCGCCTTTCTTCCTCGCCACGGCAAGGACCATCGTTTTCCGCCGCAGTCTATCAACTATCGAGCGAATCTCTGGGCGATGAAGCAGCTCGGCGTAAAGTGGATTATCGGCCCCACCGCCGCGGGTTCCCTTGCAAGGGACATACAGCCGGGATCGATGGTCGTCGCGGACCAGATCGTCGACCGGACCAGCGGTCGCAAGGATACGTTTTATGATGGACCGATAACCACCCACGTCAGCTTCGCCGACGCCTACTGCCCGACGCTTCGGCCGATCGCGATCGAGGTGCTAAAATCGCTCGGCATCGAGACCCACGAGCGCGGCACGGTCGTCGTGATACAAGGCCCTCGCTTCTCGACGCGCGCTGAATCCAAGTGGTTTCAGAGCCAGGGCTGGGAGGTCATAAACATGACCCAGTATCCCGAGGCTTATCTCGCTCGCGAGCTCGAAATGTGTTACGCCAACATCTCGCTCATCACCGATTACGACGTCGGTATCGAAGGCATGCCGCCCGTCTCCCATCACGAAGTCATCGCGGTCTTCAATCGCAATAACGAGCGCATCAAGGATGCGATCGGCAAAATCGTCAAGAACATTCCGGTCGATGCAGATTGCTCGTGCCGGCACGCGCTCGAGGGGGCTCGTTTTTAGTTAATGCGCCGCCAGCCGCGCGTCGACTTCGGTATGTACGCGCAGGCCGTGCCGCAGTTGGCGCGCCATCCGTCGATCTTCGTGATGCCGCTTCTCGCTGCCGTCGTCGATCTGCTAATTCAGCAGATATCGCCCTTCTTCACCAATGCGGTCGGGGGTGCCGGAAGCTTCCTATTTGGAATCATCGTTAATCTCGTTTACGGATTTTGCTTCGGCGTTGCGGTCATCGCCGCTAATAACGTCTGGCGGGGACGCCGCGCCGGCTTCGACGAGGCCTGGGAAGAAGGGCGGCAAAAGGCGGGCGGCATTTTAATCGCGACGATCGGCTTCTACTTCCTGATCTATGTGGCTCAGTATGCTGGACAGTTGATCGGAAGCACGATCTTGCAGCTCGTCTTGGAGCTGGTCGTTGCATTTTTCCTCATCTACACGATTCCGGCGGCCGCGATTGGCGGCATGCCGGGGAATCTCGCGATCGGCGCATCGTTTCGCGCGGTTCGCGAAAATCTGCTCGGCGCGGCGATTCTCGCCATCGTCTTCGTGGTGCTTTGGATCTGGCTGCCCTACTTCGTCGTCGCCCAGGTTGGAGCAAATCTTGGAGTCGTCGGGTACGAGTTGGTGTTAGCCGCGATCAAAGCAGTCGTACTGGCCTATTTGGCCTTCCCGTTTGCGAAGCAATACGACGACGTCGCGTTTAGGGGCTACTGGTGAGCGCGATTCGGACGAACTCCCCGACCAGCGTTGGACTCACGTTCGTCCGCGCAAGTCGTTGAGCGTCGTCGAGCTTCCCAAGCAGTAGGACGGCCGCCCGTCGGTCGAGCGGCTTCAGTTTACGTAGTCGGTCGGCCTGGTCGAGCGAAACGAGGGCTGCGCCGTCACCACCGCTCGCCACGATCCAATCGCGAACCAGCGTTTTGATTGTCTCTAGGCCGTCGTCGAGCGTTTCGCGCGTGGCCCACGAATCTACCGGTGTCGTGCCGGCCACGCTTTCAAAGAACCAGCGCGCGACGTGCGCACGCAACGACTCCTCTTCGCTTTCCACCGTTGCGAGCGCGCGGGTTACGCTTCCGCCGCTGAGCGATGCGGCCAATTCCGCGTCTTTGCGCCCGTAGTTCATTGCGCCGAGGACTTGCCTAACCTGCGATTTGGAGAGCGGTGAGAATCGCACTTCGATGGTGCGCGAGCGAATCGTCGGCAGCAACCGGCCCGGCGTCGCCGTCGTGAGGATCATGACGACGCCGCGCGGCGGCTCCTCTAAAAACTTCAAGAGAGCGTTTGCGGCCGCGGGAGTCGCAAAGTCAATGTCGCCAAGCAGCAGCACGCGCATACCGCCGCTGTAGGACTGCATCGAAAGCTGGCGTACCAGATCGCGCGCCGATAACTCGTCGCCTTCGTAGAAACCCATCGGCGTATCGCGATCGCCGATCTTGAGCACTCCCTCGTGCTCGAGAAAATCGGGATGGTGAGCGCTGTCGCCACGGAATAGCGTACACGAAGAGCACGTGCCATCGTAGCCGACGACGCCTTCCTTCGGCGCGAGGCAGAGCAGCGATTGCGCCAGCCTGCGGGCGAACGTCTTTTTACCGACGCCGCTCGGTCCGGTAAAAAGATAAGCGTGTGCGAGCGCCTGCGGCGTCAAGGCAAAGAAGTACTGCTTCGGTCCTTCGGCTCCGATGACGTCGAAATGAAGCTTGCTCACGGCATCTGCGCTTTTAACCGTGCGTGCACTTCACGCAGCGCATCTTCCAACACGCGTTGCGGCGGAAGCGTCGCGTCAAGAACGAGATGACGCGACGAATCCTTAGCAAGTGCTAAAAAACCTTGGCGGACGCGCTCGTGGAAGCCATTGTGCTCGCTTTCGATGCGATCGAGGCTTTTCGAACGCTGGCGTAGGCGCGCCCGAGCAATACCGACCGGTACGTCGAGCACGAGCACGAGATCCGCCTCGAGGCCGCCGGTTGCGATCGTGCAGACACTGCGCAGTGACTCAATGTCCAAACCACGGCCGTGTCCTTGATATGCCAGCGTCGAGTCTGTAAAACGGTCGCAGAGTACGGTGCTTCCACGTACCAATGCCGGGCGAATTACTTCAGAGACGTGCTGAGCGCGGGCAGCGTTAACCAAAAAGCTCTCCGTCAGCGCATCGATCACAAGTGCATAGTCCAAGAAGATTCTGCGAATTGCGTCGCCTGCCGGCGTTCCGCCCGGCTCGCGCGTTACGGTTACGTCGTGACCCTCCGATCGCAAGCGGTCCGCAAGCCCGGCCAGCAGCGTGCTCTTGCCACTC
>DATDIA010000220.1:0-3791 GCA_036521295.1 Candidatus Cybelea sp.
CGCAGCTCCTCTTGGAGCTTGCGCAAGTTTAGGTCGCGCAGCAGCTCGCGGATTGCTTCCGCACCCATGCCGGCTTTGAAGCGGTTGCCGAACTTATCGCGCGCTTCTCGGTACTTTTGCTCCGAGAGAACCTCGCGCTTGGCAAGCGTCGTATCTCCCGGGTCGATCACGACGTATGCCGCGAAGTAGATGACCTTCTCGAGCTGGCGTGGCGACATATCGAGCAGGATCCCGATCCGGCTGGGCACGCCTTTGAGGTACCAGATATGGCTGACCGGCGTCGCAAGCTCGATGTGCCCCATGCGTTCGCGCCGGACCTTTGCGCGCGTTATTTCGACGCCGCAACGATCGCAGATCATCCCCTTGAAACGGATGCGCTTATACTTGCCGCAGTGGCACTCCCAGTCTTTGGTCGGGCCGAAGATTTTTTCGCAGAAAAGGCCGTCGCGCTCGGGTTTGAGCGTGCGGTAATTGATCGTCTCAGGCTTCTTGACTTCGCCGAACGACCAAGCGCGAATTTGCTCCGGGGACGCGAGGCCGATGCGCATTGCGTCGAAGTTGTTGACGTCGATGAGATTCAAAGGATGGAACTCCGTCCGGCCCACGCCGCCGCCGCTTACGCAGGGAGATCGCGCTCACGTCGTCACGTAAGGGCTCCCACCGTCGCCACTGGCAGAGGGCACAGATGGGCAGTATATCACAGCGCGCAGCGGCCGTTCAAGTCTAAAGAGTAGGGGGGCCGAGCCGTCGCCGGCCCTCCCCCCTTGAGCTGCCGGCCCACGCGGCGGCTTGGTATCTTATTTGGGTCGCTTCCGGCTCGGTACCTTACCCCCGGAGCGGCGGGCTTCGCTCAAGCCGATCGCGATGGCCTGTTTGCGACTTTTCACCTTCTTGCCCGAACGACCGGATTTTAGCTCGCCGCGCTTCATCTCGTGCATCGCGCGCTTGACCTTCCTGCCGGCTTTCGGCCCATACTTGCGGCCCGACTTCTTGCGGGAGGTCGTCTTCTTGCGCGACGTGCTCTTCTTACGCGACGAGCTTTTCTTACGTGTCGTGCTCTTGCGCGACGAGGTCTTTTTACGGGCGGTCGATTTTCTTCGTGGAGCCATTAGGCTCGTCTCCTTTCCTGCGCTCCGCTAGACGCGCAGGCCTCGGCCCGTAATCAAGTTGACCACGACGAGGACCAGAACGACGAGTAGCACGATGTGGATCAGGCCACCGCCGAAGTGCAGTAAGAACCCGATCAGCCAAAAGAAGAACAGTATCACGATGATCGTCCACAGGATGCCTGCCATTTTTCCCTCCTAAATGACGTTTAAGCGACGGAGGGCGCGCCGTCCCTCCTGGCGTTTACTGCAAGCGATATTGCCCAATTTCGGACTCCTCGAATCCGCGAAGCAGTTTGGAAGGCGACAGGCATTCGCCATTCCCTTGGTCTAAATACGGGCTTCTGCCGGTATGAAGCGACTCAGCGAACGAGAGCTCTCGCCTGTCCCCGCCGGGTCTATGCTGCGTTCCATTCGAGTAGTAATGGCGCGAATGGCGGACGTATTGTGGCAGGCCGATGCCGCAGGAGAGGTCACCGGGGTCACCCCTTGCCGGCCGACACTTACCAGCGGGCACGGGGAGCTGGACGAAAACGAAGTCCGCCGTGTCGAACAGCTGTGGCGCCGTTGCGTTCGTTGCGCCGAACGTTTTAGCGCGACCTATCACGTTCGCAGCCCCGACTCGTCATCGCGCACGTTCTTCGTGCAAGCCTTACCCGTGCTCAACGATCGAGACGAAACGCTCTACTGGTCGGGAAGCGCGGGTGAGGTCGATCGGCTTGCCGACGCGGGCAGCCAATTTATCACCGAGGCCACCTCGGTTCTCTCTTCATCGCTCAATCGGGCAACGATCGTCAATCGTTTAATCCAGGCCTCGGTCGACCACTTTTGCGATTTGTGCGCGATTCACGCTTTCGACGACGACGGATCGATATATGTCGAGGGCCTTGCGGATCGCCGGCCGGATCACCACATCGAGGCCGAGGCCCTCCGCGAAGCGATCGATGAAGCGGTGCGTATCCGCCAACCGTTGCTCCTCCTCACGGCAGGGCCGCGCGATTCGATCGGCGAGAAGATGCAACGCGTACTTCGCGCCGCAAAAGCGCGCTCACTTATCGTCGTGCCGCTCTTAGTCGGGGCGAATTGCATCGGTGCGATAAGCTTTCTCGAATCGGAACGCGCGGTAAGTCTCGCGTCCCGCGACGTCGATCTCGCCCTGGTCGTAGCTCGTCACCTCGCGATGGCTCTCGAAAACATCAGAACGTTCGAACGCGAGCAGCAGGTCACCGAGCGCTTTCGTTTCTTAGCAGCCGTGACCGAACGTCTCTTCGCCACGCTCGACTCAACGAAAATGTTCGAGCTTTTGCTCGAGGCGCTTGCCCACGGCTTTGCCGACTACGCGATTGCCGCTTCGTTATCGGAGCGCCGCCTGCGCACCGTCGCTGCCGTCGGCACAACGGCGCAGTTGCGCGAGAATGTCGAGAGAGAGATGATCGCCTCGCTTCGAGACCGGCGCTCGCTTCGAATCGGCAAAATACCGCAGGTCGGAAAGGCAGCACGCCTCTCCGGCGGTCCATTCCTGGAAACCGTTGCGCCGCGTTCCTGGATGATGGTGCCGGTTTTCGTCGGCAATACGATTTTTGGGGCAATCGTCTGCTGCTCGAACTCGCATTACTACGATGCGGGGGAATTGGAAGTTCTCCAGGAAATCGGGCGGCGCGCTTCTCTCGCGCTCGAACACGCCGAAAGCTTCGCCCGCGAACGGCGGCTCATTCAAACGCTCCAGCAAGCCACGCTGCCGTCACGGCTGGCGAGCGTGCAAGGCGCCTCGTTGAGCGCTATCTACCGTCCCGCCGCCTCCGAAGTGCAAGTTGGCGGCGACTGGTACGACGCCTTCGATCTCGACGATCACCGCGTGCTGCTTACCGTCGGCGACGTAACCGGCCATGGGCTCGAAGCGTCGGTCGTCATGGGCAAATTGCGGCACGCGATCAACGTCGTCGCAATGTACGAGCGCAACCCGGTACAAATCTTGAACGCCGCCGAGCGGATTCTCTTACGTCGCTTTCCAGGCTCGGTCGCTACCGCGTTCGTCTCTATTTTCGACGCCCGCGATCGCAGCCTCACCTATGCGAATGCGGGTCATCCTTATCCAATCTTACGCAGCAAGGATGGATCGCTCGAAGAACTCGAGGCCGACGGGCTTCCGATCGGCCTGCGTTCGGAAGGCCTCCCCACCCAAGCGCGCACGAAGTGTCTCAAAGATGCCTTACTGCTCGCGTTCTACACGGACGGACTGACCGAAGCAACGCGAGATATCTCGTCAGGAGAACGGCTGCTGCGCGAGGCGCTCTCGACCGACGCCGTCTTCTACGTCGAGAGTCCCGCGCACTATCTCGAGAGGTTTTGCTTGCGCGATCAATCGCTCGACGACGTCGCTTTACTTCTGCTAAACTTCGTCGATTCGCGGCGGTGGACGTTCGACTCGAGCGACCGTCGTGGGACGAGCCGAGTGCGTCGCGAACTTCTGCGCGAACTCGGCGTGAGGGGCGCCAAAGGGAGCAAGCTCAAGCCGGCGCAACTTATTTTCCGCGAGTTGGCTGCCAACGTCGCGCGGCACGCCGGCGGCGTGGTGGATGTCGCGCTCGAGTGGCGAGACGAAAATACAGTTCTGCACTTTATCGACCGTAGGGAAGATACCGAGCACGGGCACGGGCTGCGGGAGATTCAGCACCTCGGACGTCA
>DATDIA010000221.1:0-17414 GCA_036521295.1 Candidatus Cybelea sp.
CACCGTGTTTTTGCCGATCGAACCCTTAACGGTGATGTTGGCGTACTTCCCCAAGCTGAAAGTACCGCCCCCGGGCTTTAAGATGAATCCGTGGCACGCACCCTTGAATATCCACTGGTATTGCGGCGGATCTTTTGGACAAGTCTTGGTCTTGCCGAGCGGCAGCATTCCGTCGTCGTCGCCGCCCGCAGGAAGCATCGCATTCGTTGGAGCCATCGCAGTCGGCGAAGACGGAACGATGCCGTGGCTAGCGCAGGCCGCCAGTGCAAGCGCCGCAACCGTTACAACGACGGATGTCCGAATCATAGATAAACGCATCGAATTTATAACCTCATTCGAGAGAGCAGATCGTATTGAGATGGAAAGATTGGACAGCAGGCGCAACAAGCCTGCCGAATTCACGCAAACAAAAGCTGATAATTGCTTATGATGGGAGTTAAATTACGATTATGCGCTAAGCACGCGCACGTCGTGATTACGCGTGAGCACGTGCGTGAACTCGCCGTCACTTTTTTCGATGCCGCGTTTGAACTCCGTAGAGAGAACGCTGCCCGCGCGCAATGCGTTCGCCGCGTACTCGCAAGCGAGCCAGGGGTCGGTATGGTCGCCGCACGTGTAAAAATCCATCGCCGCATAGCCCTTCTCAGGCCAGGTGTGAATCGAAATATGCGATTCGGCCAGAATGACGGTTCCGGAGACTCCCTGCGGCTCAAAGCGATGAAAGGCGCTTTCCAGAATGGTAGCGCGAGCGGCCGTGGCTGCTGCGATCATCATAGCCGCGATGCCGTTGATATCCGAAAGCAAGGAGGGGCGACAGCCCGAAAGCTCGCACACGATGTGCCTGCCGAGTGCCTTCAATTGTTCAGGTCTCCTTGACCCTTGAGGAATCCCACCTCCGGACTTCGTCGGCTGGCGGCTGCGATGCAGACACGTCCCCGACCTATCGGCGAGCTCTGCCGGCGCTTTTGAGCGGTGCGCGGGCGACTGGCCGCGATGGCGCGTAGGGGCGCGCCTCCCAAACCGTGGCCCCCTTCGACTTCCCTCAGGTGACAGGGCCCTTGGTTCCTTCTCAAGCTCCTCTTTTCGAAGGACCGGCGCCAATCATACCCCCTCACCCCCCGGCTGTAAAGTCCTCTCAAAAGGCTCGGTTGGCAAGGGATAGTCAAGCTCCTACTGTACTATCTTGACTATATCCCGCCCCAGGCGGTACGCTGAATTTTGCCATGGCATTGAAGCTTGAAACTACCGTCTCGCCTTCGGAGCTGATCGAGGAGTACCGGCACGGTTTTCACGACACCGAAAACTACGTCTTTAAATCCGATAAGGGACTGACCCGCGAGATCGTCGAGCGCATCAGCTCGATGAAGGACGAGCCCCCCTGGATGCGCGAGTTCCGCCTCAAAGCGTACGAAATCTTTCTTCGCAAGCCAATGCCGACGTGGGGCGATACGGCGCTGCTGAACGAGATCGATTTCTCCAACATTCACTACTTCGTGAAGTCGACCGATCAGACGGAGCGCTCGTGGGACGACGTTCCGGAGGATATCAAGCGCACGTTCGACCGTCTTGGGATTCCGGAGGCGGAGCGCAAGTTTCTGTCGGGCGTTTCGGCACAGTACGAGTCGGAAGTCGTGTATCATAACACGACCAAAGCGCTCGACGAGCAGGGCGTGCTCTTCTGCGACATGGACACTGCCGTCAAGCAGTATCCAGAGATCGTTCAAAAATATTTGGCGACGGTCATTCCGGCGGGCGACAATAAGTTTGCGGCGCTCAATTCCGCCGTATGGTCGGGCGGTTCGTTCATCTACGTGCCGCCGGGCGTGACGGTTGCCATGCCGCTGCAGGCCTACTTCCGCATCAACGCCGAGAACATGGGCCAGTTCGAGCGCACGCTGATCATCGCCGACAAAGGCGCAAAGGTGCATTACATCGAGGGCTGCACCGCGCCGAAGTTTTCCACTTCGTCGCTCCATTCCGCGGTCGTGGAACTCATCGCGCTCGAAGGGGCTTCGATCCGGTACACGACGATTCAGAACTGGTATCGTAACATTTTCAATCTGGTTACCAAGCGCGCGATGGCATACGCCAATGCGACGGTCGAATGGGTCGACGGGAACATCGGCTCGCGCTTGACGATGAAGTATCCGTCGATCTATTTGATGGGCGAGGGTGCGCGGGGCGAAGTTCTGTCGATGGCATTCGCCGGCGAGGGCCAGCATCAGGACGCCGGAGCCAAGGTCATCCACGTCGCGCCCCGCACTACTTCGGTCGTGACGAATAAGAGCGTCAGCGCTCACGGTGGAAAGACGACCTATCGCGGCCTGGTCGAGATCCATCCGGGAGCGGTCGGCGCGAAGACTCGCGTGCGCTGCGACGCGCTCATCATGGACGATCAGTCGTCGAGCGATACCAAACCGACGATGAAGATCCACGAGCAACGCTCGACGGTCGAGCATGAAGCCAGCGTCAGCAAGATCGGAGAAGAGCAGCTTTTCTATGCGATGAGCCGCGGCTTATCCGAGGCGGACGCCGTCGCGATGATCGTTAACGGCTTCTTCGACTTCTTCGTCAAGGAGCTGCCAATGGAGTACGCAGTCGAGCTCAATCGCTTGGTAAAAATGGAGATGGAAGGCGCCGTCGGCTAATCTTAGCGTGCATCGACGCCCTTATCTCACAAACCCCGCAACCGCGGGGTTCCTTATTTGCACCGCTTCGAGTCCGTGATTAGCGGTTCACGCGGGATCGCCGTCATTGGAATGCATCGAAGCGGCACGAGCGCCGTGGCGCGCGGTCTCCAAGCGCTCTCCGTTTACCTCGGCAACGATTTTCTCGACGCGCAGCCCGAGAACCCAACCGGCTATTGGGAAGATAAGGGTATCGTCGACCTCGACGAGCGCGTGTTAAAGAGTCTTGCGCTCAGATGGGACGACCTTAGGCCGATCGATCCGCGAGAGTTCGCGCGCTGGCGAATTTGGGGTCTCAGACGAAAGGCTATGCGATATCTGCGCGACCGCTTCCTCGCGCAACCGCTCTGGGGCTTCAAAGATCCACGCACCATTCGCCTCTTGCCCTTTTGGCGACGAGTCCTGCGCGACTGCGAAGTTGACGATGCCTATCTTCTCGTGATCAGAAATCCGGCGAGCGTTGCCGCCTCGCTCTTTTCTCGCCAAGCCATGGACGTTGAGAACGCGCAGCGCTTGTGGCTCGTCTACATGGTGCCATTCCTTGACCGGCTCGTCGAGAAGCCGTTGGTTGTCGTGGATTACGACCTGCTGATGCTCGAGCCGCGCGGTCAGCTCGAACGAATCGCTCGCAGGCTCGGAATTCGTGACGGCGCGGCGCGGACTTCCGAAGTCGATAGTTTCGTCGACGAGTTCCTCGATGTGAGGCTGCGCCACACGTTTTTTTCGCCCGAGGACATTAATTCCGAGAGCGATGCCGGACTCTTGACTCGAGAGGCGTATGCATTGCTTTACGAGCTCGCGCAAGATCGTGCTGAGGCCGGCCAAGAGTTTTGGTCTGCGTGGAAAAGAATTCAAGCGTCGTGGAGAACTCGGCTCGCGTGGCCAGGCACCGAGTAGCGACGACATCAGAGATTGCGCCGGGGACGACCCGGCGCGTTGTCGCCGATTCGATCGAGATTTTGCTTTGTAACGTCGGCGGCAAGATCTATGCGATCGAAGACGTCTGCACGCACGACGGGGGGCCGCTCGACCAAGGCGAGCTGGAGGGCGAACATGTGATCTGCCCGCGGCACGGCGCGACGTTCGACGTACGTACCGGCGACGCGCTCACGCTTCCGGCCGTGATGCCTTTGATGACGTTTGAAGTCGTTGTCGAGGGCGACGACGTTTTCGTCGACGCCTGACGGAGCGTGAAGACTCTCGCGCGGCTTGTTTTGGCCGCGCTCGCGCTCGTCGCGCTCGTCCTGCTGGCGTTCGTCGTAAACATCATGCTCGGAGTACGCACGCACGCTCGCACGACCGGCACCATCTCCGGCTTGCGTCTCCGCGGTCCTGTCTCGGTTCTGCGCGACGATCGGGGCGTTCCACATATCATCGCCCAGAACGATCTCGATCTTTTTTTCGCACAGGGATACGTCGAAGGCTCCGATCGGCTCTTTCAAATGGACCTCCTCCGACGCTTCACGCTCGGACAGCTCGCGGAGGTCTTTGGGGCGGCCGCGTTCGCTACCGATAAGGAGCGGCGTGCCGTTCCAGTGCGGACGATGGTGGAGGCGCAATGGAGACGGCTGGACCTCGGGTCGCGCGAAATTCTCAGCGCGTTCAGCGACGGCGTCAATGCCGCAATCGAACGCGAACCGCTACCGGTCGAGTTCCGCGTGCTCGCCTATCGCCCACGCGCCTGGACGCCACAAGATTCCCTTGCGGTCGGCATGGCAACGGTGCTCGATCTGATCGACGACTGGAACGCGATCGAGCCCCGGGATGCGGCATACCGTCGGGGCGGGTTGACGCTGCTCGAGAAACGTTTCCCGTTCACCGACCCATGCTACGATGCACCGGTTACCGCGGGTCTGCGCGGCGTCGGTCTGGGAGACCGCTGCAAGCTTGGCATCGGCAATCTCATAAGCGAACTTGCGCAAACGCGCGTACCCGTCGGCAGCAACGAGTGGGCCGTCGGTGCCGACCGATCGCTGCGCCAGCGCGCGCTTCTTGCAAACGATCCCCATCTGAGCCTCGGCATTCCGGGCGTGTGGTATTTGGTCGATTTGCACTCGCCGAGTTTTCACGCAGCCGGCGCATCGTTGCCGGGGTTGCCGGCCGTGGTTTTGGGCCACAACCAGCACATCGCCTGGGGCGCGACCGCCGGAACCGTTACCTCGCTTGTTGTTTTCTCACCGCCGCCCCAGCTCGATCCGGCGTACTGGAAGACCGAACGCTTCGCGGTGCGCTTCCATCCAAGCGCGTCGGCACGATACTATCGAACGCCAAAAGAGTTCGGCGTAACGACGCACGATAAGCGCTTCGTGCTGGTACGGTGGAGCGCGTACGACGATCCCCGCTCGTCGGCACCTAATTTCATCGACCTCGACCGCGCTTCGTCGATCGAGGCGGCCACCAAGGCGCTTGCCGCGTTTCCGGGTCCAACGCTGAACTTCGTGCTCGCCGATACGGCCGGGCGCGCCGCCTACGTCCTCGCGGGAGAGATCCCTAACGATCCCGTCGAGGCGCGCTGGTTCCATTCCGCGGCGGATCTGGCACGTCGTTACCCGATGATTCCGTTCGCGCGGCTGCCGAAGGTGGCGCCGTCGCGCGGGAACGTGGTGTGGAGCGCAAATAACAAGATGTACGGCGCCGGTTATCGGCTCAAACTCAGCCCGCAGTTTGCACCGCCGTATCGCGCCTATCGTATCGCGCAGCTCCTGCGGGCGCGGCGGCGGTACGACGTCGATTACTTCTCGCAGATGCAGATGGATGCGCTTTCGCTCCCCGAACGCGAGCTTGCGATGACGATCGCTCCGGCGGTGCACAGGCGCGATCCCGGCCTCGGCGACGCACTCGCTGCCTGGGACGGCAAGATGAACGGCGACTCGACATCGGCGACCGTTATCGCCGGTCTGCGCTTTGCGCTAACGCAACGGCACAACGGACGTATGCCGACGTTGCTCGCGAGCGCAGGCGGTATTCGCGAGCTGCCACGCGCCATCGCGCTGCCCTCGCCGGCGCCATGGCGGATTGCCGGAGCCGTTCGGGTCTTACACGCGCTCGCGCCACTCGGCATCAACTTCCTTGACGGCACGACGCTTCCGGGATATGGCGACGCGTTTACGCTTCACGTTCAAACGCCGGGCTATTCACAAAGCTTTCGAGCCGTCTGGGATATCGGAAACTGGGACGAGGGCGGCATCACGCTTCCGCAAGGTGAGTCGGGCGAACCCGGCTCGGGACACTACATCGATGAAGCCGCTGCCTGGATGGCAGGCCGGCTTTGGCCCCTCCCGTTCGGCGATGCGGCGGTGCAGCGAACCGCCACACAACGAGAGACCCTTCTACCGTAAGCGGCATTTACGGCGACGCGGCGATCTTACGTGGAATTGCCTCCGACTAAGCTTCGGCTTCCTCCATGCGCAAGAGGTTGTCGCGCGAAATCTCCTCGAGGCTCTGACCCTTCGGCTCGGGCAACAAAAGCCACGTCACCAGCAATCCCATGATCGCGACGACGGCAACGGTCCCCATTGCCGCTGAAAGTCCGAATTTCGTCATGAGAAGCGGGAATGCAAACGTACCGACGAAGCACCGATTTTCCCAGACGTCGCGGTTATGCCGTGGCTCGTCGTGCGAAGACGAGCCGGGAAAATTTCGGCCGGATACACGAAGGTGGTCGTGTTGGGGCCGAACTCGGCAAAAAAGTAGCTGATTCCGTAGAGCAGGACGAAGGGGACCACGGCTTGCGAGCCACCCGGCAAAAATGCAATCGACGTAAAGGCAAGGCCCATCAACCCGAAGCCAATCGCTTGAATCGGTTTGCGTCCAAGGCGATCCATTGCGATTGCAGCAACCAGATAACCGGGAAAGGCCGCCACAACGAAGATCGCTAGCGTTATCGCCGTGTTGGTGATCAAGCTGGCATGCGGGTTAATGGCCTTTACCACCAGCGGGCTCGAGAGCGTGTTGCCGTAGTAGGCGACATCGAGCAAGAACCACGCCAGGCTCGCGCCGATCAGCCAGCGCAGCATCACCGGATCCTTTGCATAGGCGGAAAGCTCGGACAAGAAGTGTCGCTTGTGGTCGCGCTTGGGGCCTTCGCCCGTCGCGGCTTCATTGTGAGTCCCCAACGCTCGGCCGGTCGCACTCTGCGCTTCGTTCATCTCGCCGGCAAGCGCTGCGAAGCGCGGCGTCTCATGCATCTTACGGCGCATGTAGAAGACCGAGAGCGCGGGAATGGCGCCGAGTGCAAGCATAATTCGCCATGCCAAGTCGTGGCTAACGCCGGCCTTCAAGAGCACGATTGCCACGATCGGACCGACGATGAGCCCAATTCCCTGCATCGCAAATACGAGCGAAATAAGCAGCCCGCGAACTTTGGTTCCCGAGTATTCACTCATGATCGTTGCGCTCACCGGATAATCGCCGCCGATCCCAAGGCCCAGTATGAAGCGGAAGACGACGAGCCACCAGAAGGACGGCGCAAAGCCCGATGCAATTGCCCCGGCCGCGAGCACGAGCACTTCGAAGCCGTAGATGCGCTTGCGACCAAATAGGTCGGCAATTCGGCCGAAAACGAGAGCGCCGAGCGCCGCCGCGAGCAGCGAGGAAGACCCCAAGATCGAGACTTGAAAAGCGGAGAGATGCCAAGCAGGTTTGAGGAGCGTCAACGCGACTCCGATAATGAACAGATCGTACGCGTCGGTAAAGAACCCCATGCCCGAAACGAACATTATCGTCCAATGGAAGCGCGTAATGCCGGACTTATCAAGCTCGGCGAAGACTTCGGACCTCCGGGCTGTTGCTGAGGCGTTCATTGTTCTCTCCTTGGCGCCAGTATTTCCCAACGACGGTTAAGGTACCGTAAAGGCTTGGTTAAGGATGAGCACGACGTTCGAAATTCGGGCGGCACGACTCGACGATGCCGAGGAGCTAGCGGCCCTCATGAATCAGCTCGGATACGACGTGCCGGTCGTCGAGATCGCCCAACGCCTCCGGCGGCGGGAAGAGCGGCGTGCGGTCTTCGTGGCAACGCGCGGCGATCGGGTCGTCGGATGGGCTGCGGTTAGCACCGACGAGACCTTTGTCGAAGGTTTCGGCGCGCATCTGGAAGGCTTGGTCGTCGAAGAAACCGCCCGCGGCCTAGGCGCGGGGGCACACTTAATCGAGGCTGCGGAAACGTGGGCTCGCGACCGCGGCTGCAACGAGATGCGCGTGCAGTCCAACGTCGTGCGCCGCCGGGCCCATGCATTCTACAACCGCCACGGCTATGCGACCATAAAATCACAATATCACCTCCGCAAACCGCTCTAGATGAGGCGCGCCCGAAAACGGCCGCGCGCTGCGGCGGCGCGCATCGCAACGCCGACTTCATCACCTATGACGACATCGTAGTAGCTGATAGTCGCTTTCAGTTTAAAGGCTTAAGATAACTGAAATTGTGCACCCGCCCGGCTGGAGGGGAGAGTCGGCATGCTCCGATCACAGCGCGTTCGCACGCCAATCGCCCTAGCGCTTTCCTGCTTGCTTATACTCACGATCGCGCAAACAACCGTCGCCTCGGCTCAAGACAAAAATAAGAAAACTCCACGCTTATCCATTACGGTCTCTCCGACTTGGATTTTTTCTACCAGTGGGGATGCTTACGCGCCGCCGCCTCGGGGTTTTACAACAAGTATCGGATACCCGAACGGCGACAATCCGACCGTCGGCACCTTCCGCGTGGACTGGGCCGTCGATTACCTGTTTGCGCCAAAGTGGCACGTCTTTGCGAACGAGACCTACTACGCGTACCAGCTTAGCCGTATTACGAACCTCGCGCCCAAGACGTCGTTCGTGTCGGGGGCGCTCCTCGACTACTGGCAAAACTTTGGCGTGAGCACCTCACCGTTTACGGGCTTCAGCGTTCACCTCAACTATTTCAACCATCAGCGCAGCGACGTCACTGGGCTCTGTCTTAACCAGATCTCGTGCCCGGTAGGTGGCGTACAGCAAGTGAACCCGCTTTCAATCAACTCGCACGGCTACGAGCTTGGCGGTGGGTACGATTTCGGACCGAAGTTCCCATCCGGTCAGCTTTTTAACGCGACCGCAGCCGTGGATTATTACACTCGTCCCTCGACCGGACCGACAGGGTTTGCCACCGGCGGACTTTGCGGAACGCCGGTCCCCCCCAGCTGCTGGGTGGGAAGCACCGTAGAGGTTCCATACTCCATCACGGCTCGATTGCCGCTCTTCAACGATGCCAGCGTGACCCCGTCAATCACGTATCTCGTTCTTCCGGTGCTGTACGAAGACTCGGCCGTGCCCGAGGATTATCGGGGCATCGTCTGGGGCGTTTCGAAGACATTTAGCCCCAACGTTTCGCTCGGTTACACGAATTTCAATTTGATGAGCTGCAAATGCGTTTCGCGCGTACCGCCGCCGCAAGTTTTACAGCTCACGTGGGGCCAGGTACAACTGAGCCTACACGATTCGTTCTAAAGCTCGCTTGAGCCGCGCCGTCACTCCTTAATGGCTTTGGCCTTCGACGCACTCGCCGCTGCGAAAGTGAGCGGCGCGCCCCCGGCGTGATAACCGTTCTTGCTGAGAATAAAGGCCATGATCTCCACGTACTGCTTGTGACTCAAGCTAGCGGGATCGTTCATCGGCATGTTCGTCGTCATGTAGCTGAAGATGTCGCCGATCGTCGCGCCGACCTTGGTGCTCAGAACCTTGAAGTTTTGGCCTCTCAACGGCGGTCCGGCTCCGCCTTCGAGCTCCGCCCCATGGCAGGGAGCACAGGTCTTTTCGAAGGCTGCGCCCCCGGCATATTGCTGCTGTTTGGTAAACGTTATCGAGTTCGAGGCGGCGGTCGTTCGAAAAGGCAACGACATGCCGATCGCAATCGCCGCCAGAACTGCGATGATGAAGATAAGCCGGTTAGCCGGCAAACGTCTACTTCCCAACGACGCGTTGATAGATTTCGTCGAGATCCTCGACCGTATTTAGCGTGACGGCGTCCTTCACCGATGCATCTTTGTTGCCCGCCGCATCCCGCATCTCTCGAGCCTTTTCGTCGCTATGGTTGTAGCCGCGAATTGCGGCGTTGTGTTTCTCGATGGTCGCCTTATCGGTCTTGCCGTTGCGCACCACCCACTCTTCGAACTCCATGTATCGTGGTTTGTTCTGACGCACGAAGTCGATCGTCTTTTGCCGGTCGAGGCCCAGCGCCGCCAGCGTCATCGCGTCAAAGCCCGCGCCACACTCGTCGTAGCCCTCGGGCAGCTCCCCGGCCGCCGCCAACGTCAGTTTTAGCCATAGGCGAGGCAAATGGATCGCACCGAGCGGACCCGCCGTTCCCGAACTGATTGCGGGCACGACCTTAACTTGAGTTCCAGTAGTCATTTACTTTCCTCCTACAGAAGTTACGCGCTCCAGAGTCTGCCCGTGGCGCGATTTAAAGGTGAGTTCGGAGATACCGGATTTGTCGAGGTCGCCCAATCCTAGCTCCTTCATCCGCTCGTACTGATCGTACGTCGCGTGCGCGAGCGGAAGGTTGAGGTCAACGTCGTTCGCGAGGGAGAGGGCAATTCCCGAGTCTTTCGCAGCATGCGCTGCCGAAAAGTAGACCTCATGGTCGCGGTTTTGCATATCCGCGCCGTCGGTTTCGAGCACGCGCGAGTTTGCGCCGGTCTGAGAGAATACTTCCCGCAGCATCGTGAGGTCGAGCCCCAGTGCGTCGGCGAGCCCGAGACCTTCGGCCAAACCCGCGGTGTTGATGTTCATAACCATATTGACGAGCGCCTTGACTTGCGCGGCTCGGCCTGCCTGGCCGATATACTTTAGTGAGGCGCTCATCTTTTCCAGCATCGGCTTTACTTGATCGAAGACCTCACGACGCCCGCCGATCATCAGGTAGAGCGTGCCATTGCGCGCTTGCGGAATCGAGCTCGCCATGCACGCCTCGAGCGAGTGACCTCCACGTTCTTCCACCAATCGCTGAATGTCGACGTGAACCTTCGGCGTGACTGTGGCGCAGTTCACGAAGACTTTGCCTTTGGCACTGCTCAGCAGCGAGTCTCCGCTTGGCGCAAAGATCGCATACATTGCCGCATCGTCGCTTACGACCGTCAGAATCACGTCGGCAAGCTCGGCAACGCGCGCGAGTGACTGCGTCACCTCGCCGCCGGTCTCTTTGGCAGTCTCGCGAGCCGACTCCGGATTGACGTCGTAGAGCGCAACGATCGGATAGCCGACGTCGTGGAGGCGGCGCGCGATATTCGCGCCCATCCGGCCGGTGCCGACGATGCCGATTTTGGGAGCCGTCACGTGCCTCCCCCGGGGACGAAGAATCGAATGTTGTATTGGCGCAGCACGGCCGTGAGCTGCGCCTGGTGGGTAGCAATCACGTGCTCGACTTCGGCATGAAGGCGGGGGTCGTTCGAGCGCGTTGCCATCGCCATTGGGAACGAATATTGCTCGGGCGAGCCCTGCGAACGGGCATTCGGGATGATCACGACCGCCAAATCAGGGTGCGCTTTGAGAAAATAACCCACCGCTGGATCCCACGTGAGGCCCACGTTGATCTGTCCAGATTCAATTGCGTTAACGATACGGCCCGGGGACGCATCGGGGTCGTCGGCGGTCATGAACGGCTTGGCGCCGATCGTGAGCGCTCGAAGCTTCAATCCGTCTTCGACCGGTGTCTCGGTTTCGTAGCCCACTTTGACACTGTGAAGCACCGACGAATCAAGTGACGTTAGATCGTACCCGGCCGACCGCTTGAAAACGAAGACGTAGGACGAGATGTAATATGGCCGGGTCGTCTCGACTTGCACCATTCCATAGGGCACGTCCACGAGGAGGTCGCACTTGCCGGCTTCGATGGTTCGGTGCAAGTATTCACCGTATTCGTCAGCCTCGCGGGTCGGCGTCCAATAATACTCCACGGGACGTCCGAGAGCCTTACCGACGATTGCAGCGATCTTGTTCTCAAAGCCGTCCCCGGCTCGGTCTGAATACGGCATGTAGTCGGGATCCGAGCAGACGCGCAAAGGCTGATGCGTCTGCGCGCGCCCGTATCCCGGCATAGCGATGACGGCGAGCGCCGTGCCGACGCACAGCGCTCGCCCTAACCAACGGTTTGATTTCATCTTTAGAGTGAGAATATCGTGAGGTCGCCCCCGAGCGTCGTATACTTACCCAGGTCCGACGCCGCTCCGACCGCACCCAGTCCCGCCGTCGGATTTGTCAATCCGGCAGCGAGTCCGATGCCGGCCCAGCCACCGACGCCGTCGAGCATCGCGATGTATTCGTGGTCACCGTGTTTAAACGCGATGGGAGATGAGATCATGCCCGAAGGCATCTTCTGCTTAAAGAGCAGCGATCCGTCCTTGGTGCTGACCGCCTTGAACCACCCATCCATCGTGCCGTAGAAAGCGACGCCACCGTCGGTCGTGAGCACGCCGCTCCACGCCGGAAAGTGCTCGTGATCGCTCCACACGATCTTTCCGGAGTCGGGATCCCAAGCGATGAGGGCGCCACCGTAGTCACCTGGCCCCCGATACATCTTGACGATAGCCCCGACATACGGGAAGCCGGCCTTGTACTTGACGGCGAACGGCTGGTAGTCCTCACACCAGTGGTTGGTCGGAACGATGAAGTAGCCCGTCTGCGGATCGTATGAGGCAGGCTGCTGATCCTTCGAGCCGATCGACGCCGGACATATGCCTTTCGTGTTCTGTCCCTGGCGCGTATTATAACGCGGATCCTCGTTCGGGCGGCCGCTCGCGAGATTGAAACCGCTCGCCCAATTCACGCTGGGATCGTACTTTTCGATCAGCACCGGCTTTCCGGTCACTCGATTCAGCTCGAAAGCAAAGCCGTTGCGGTCGAAATGCACCAAGGCCGGAACTTGCTGTCCGTGGATCTTGATGTCGGCTAAGATCATCTCATTGACGCCGTCGTAATCCCACTGATCGTGCGGCGTCATTTGGAAGGCCCAGACCGCTTGACCGGTCTCGGGTTTGCGCGCAAAGATGGTCATCGACCATTTGTTGTCGCCGGGCCGTACCGATGGGTTCCACGTACCGGGATTCCCGCTCCCGTAATACATGAGGTCGA
Organism: Candidatus Cybelea sp.; assembly: GCA_036521295.1. GTDB lineage: Bacteria > Vulcanimicrobiota > Vulcanimicrobiia > Vulcanimicrobiales > Vulcanimicrobiaceae > Cybelea. Next base: position 12,777 of record DATDIA010000221.1, read on the forward strand.
GTTTTGGATCGTAGGCGTACCAGCCCCAGGTCGTACCGCCGCCGACCTTCCATTGGTCGCCACGCCACGTGCTCACGCCGGCATTGTGCGGCCCGTGGAACGAAGACTCGGTCAGCGTGTCGGAATCGGGCCCCATGCTATATGCCCGCCACAGCCGCCGGCCGGTATGGAGGTCGAGTCCGGTGACGTAGCCGCGCACGCCGAATTCGCCGCCGGAGACACCGACGATGACCCGGTTGTGCTCCGAAATGACGAATGGAGACGACGTGAGCGTTTGCCCGAGCTCGGGATTCGCTTCCTTAAATCTCCAAACGACGCTGCCGTTGCTCTCGCGCAGCGCGTAGACGCCGCCGTCGAGCGCGTCAGCGATGATCATGCCGTCGCCGTACGCGACGCCGCGGTTCACGAGGTCGCAGCATGCGACCGAGACGGCAAACTGGTCTTGCTTCGGCGTGAACTCCCATTTGATGTGGTAATCGTTAAGGTCGACCGCGTAGACGTGATTTGGAAATGCACTCTCATAATAAAGCGTATCTCCGATCACGAGCGGCTGGCCTTCGTGGCCCCGCGTGGCTCCCGTCGACATCTGCCACGCAATCTTTAGGCCTTTGGCGTTATCCGTGGTGATCTCGTTCAGTGCACTATGACGTAGCGCCGCGTAATTCTGTTGCGGAATCACCCACTCCGAACTGTTTTGGCTCATGTCGCCGAGAGCGACCTGCGCTTGAGCACCCGCGCGCTCGTGTCCAAGCAAAACGAAGCCGAGAGTGACTGCCGCCAGTACGCCGGCGAGCGTCACCCCAAGAAAACCTTTATTCATTTTATTTCTCCATTTTATAACGCGTTATCGCGCGAGCGCATCGGCACGACGCCAGCCCCACCGGATCGCCGCCACGCGTCGCAAAACTAAAAGCCCCGGGCGTAGCGTGTTATCTTTCATTGAGGTTATTCCGAGAAACCCTGCCGGGCAATAGGCCGGGGTGATTATCATCAATTCTGACGAGGGTTGTCGCCGCCTGCGAATGAACGACGTTTCCGGGGGCGGAGGTGAGTATGCTCGAAAGGCCGGTCGAGTCGGAAGTCCATGCGCAAGTAGCGGTTGGCGTGGTCGCGGATCGGGCGACGACCGCGGCGGCGGTGGCAGAAGTTTTAAGCGCCGACCCCGAGTTGCTCGTCCTTGGCACGGGCGACAAGCGTGAAGGCACTCGTCTGCTCAGAGATCGCACGCTGCGTGTGCTCGTGGTCAACCTGAGTCTTACCGGCAGCCCCGCGCCCGGCGTGCTGTTTATCCGTGAAGCCAAAAGCGTGCGCCCCGATGTTGGCATCCTCTCGCTTAAGCGCCAAGTGGACGAGCATCAACTGCGAGCAGCGCTCGACGCCGGCGCCGATGCCTGCTGTTTGGCCGTGACCGCCGCTTCCCGTATTCGCAAGGCGATCAAGGTCGTTGCTGATGGTGCAACTTGGCTCGACCCCGAAGTCGCGCACGCCCTTTTTCATCACGACGTGAACGATTACTCGATCGTCCAGGAGCCAATTCCTCACCTCTCGCCGCGTGAGGGCCAGATCCTTCGCCTCTTGGTCGAGGGATACACGAACGAAGAGATCGCGGTACATCTCGAGTGTGCCTACCCTACCGTGCGAACGCATCTCGCCCACCTTTATCAAAAGCTACATGTCGACGATCGCGTCTCCGCCGCGGTCTACGCGCTGCGTCATGGAATAGCGGGGTGATTGCGGTCCTTCGGGTTCCCACAGGCGCTCCGGGTATGGCCCGGCTGCCCCCGGGCTTCGCGACGTTGACGGCCCAACTTAGCCATGCCGTTCATCATGGCGCCTGGCCTAGACGTCAGCGACTGGCACCCGACGGAGAAGAGTTGCGCTGAGCGCTCGGGCGAAAACACGTACGACGGATTACGCGACGATGGTAAGGATTCGTAAGGCGGAGAGTGTTTCCGATTTTCGGAAACTTCACGAGCTTTTCGTCAAATACCAAGCCGACTTGCCGAAAGATTTGCGGCTCGGAAACGTACCCGACATCCGCGATATTACGGAGAGGTACGGCAAGCATGACGCGGCGTTCTTGGCTACGCGCGACGGAAAGCCAATCGGCTGCGCGGCAGTGGCCGGACTCGACGCCGAGACCGCGGTCATGCTACGCCTCTTCGTTACGCCGGAAAGCCGTGGATTAGGGGCCGCCCGAGCCCTGGTTACCGCTGCCATTGCATTTGCCCGAGAAAGCGGCTATCACCGGATCGTCCTCGACACGAGTCGCGAACTTCTCAAGCCGGCATATCTCCTCTACCGATCGCTGGGCTTCCAGGAGTGCGAGCCTTTCGGCAGCGTCTCTTACCAGTCGCCAACGTTCATGGAGTTAAGACTGCGAACGCACAAAGCTTTAGCCGACGATCGGATTTGAACCGATAACCTATCGCTTACGAAGCGATTGCTCTACCGTTGAGCTACGTCGGCTTTAATGGCTCGCACGCAGCGGCCAGGACGCCGATGCTTCCACCAAGGTCGCGCTGGCCCTGCTCGCCTCATCGCGCATCGGCATCGTGAAAAGTACCGCGCCGCGCGCTCTCGTCGAGCTCGAGGTCGTCCAAAAAATAATAGACTATTTTTCGGTCGTCGAACCCAACTTTTGCCAACGAACGTCCCCCGATCTCGACGACCTCGTGGATGTGGCCGACTCTTCCCGCATATTCGTAGTTTACTGCAGTGTAGTTCGGGTCGTCGGGTTTGGGACGCGGCGTCGCTTTCACGCCCCGCAGCGGGGTTCGGTGGCGGTGCATTCCGGCGAGGTTCGCCGGACCGGTTTGCGAAGCATCGCTCATGATCATCGAATATCGAGGCAAGCGGCCGAAAATCTCACCATCGGCCTTTGTTGCTCCGAGTGCCGTGTTGATCGGCGACGTGGAGGTGGGGCCCGAGTCGAGCATCTGGTTCGGCGCGGTCCTGCGCGGGGACAACGGTCCCATTCGGGTGGGAGCCCGCACGTCTATCCAAGATAACGCCGTCGTCCACGTCAGCGAAGGCGGAGGGACCTTGATCGCCGACGACGTTACCGTCGGTCACTGCGCGGTGATGGAAGACTGCAAAATAGAGTCGCACGCATTGATCGGAAGCAACGCGACGCTGCTCAACGGCTGCGCGATCGGCGAAAGCGCTTTGATCGCCGCCGGCAGCGTCGTCGGACAGGACGCCGAAATTCCACCGCGGGTGGTGGCGGCCGGCGCACCCGCAACGGTTAAGAAGGAACTTGCGGGCCAGGCCGCTGCTTGGATCGAGATATCTTCCGACGAGTATGTAAAACTTTCGCGGTTATATCTGGCGCAAAGTATCGGAGCAATCGAAGACCACAGCACGATGTAAAGCCTCCGGCTATGCCGGATGTATGGTCGCCCAGATCAGGATCGCGTTAAGCGCAATGATCGCTACCGTCGCTCCCGTTGCCGCAACCGTTACCCATCGCGCGTTGACCATCGGGCCCATGGTTCTTTCGCTAGACGTCAAAAGCAGCAGGGCGATGACCGGCACCGGCAACACGAAACTCAGAATGACCTGACTAACGATGAGCGTTTGCGTGACGTTCAATCCCAGCGCGACGACGCCAACCGCCGGCAGCATCGTGACCAGACGCCGCACCCACAGCGGCACCGTGAAACCGACAAAGCTCTGCATGATGACTTGACCGGCCATAGTACCGACGACCGAGCTGGAAATTCCGGAAGCCATGAGCGAGACGAGGAAGACGACGCCGGCGAGATTGCCGAGTAGGGGCGTGAGGGTTCGGTACGCGGTAGCGATGCTGGCGACGCCGGCATGACCGGTCGAGTTAAAAACGGCCGCCGCCATGTACATCATCGCGCAGTTCACCAGACCCGCGATCGTCAATGCGATCACGACGTCCATATAGGAAAACCGCACGATCGACGCGAGCTCCCTGCGATCTCGCGGCACGATCCGGTCCTGGGTAAGCGCCGAATGCAGATAAATCGTGTGCGGCATCACGGTTGCGCCGACAATGCCGACGGCGATCAAAGCGCTCGAGGGCCCTCCCAGCCACGGCACGACTGAATGATAGAGCACTTGGTCCCAATTTGGTCTCGCGAGCAGTGTTTCGACGATGTAGCAGACGGCGATCACTCCGACCAACGAGCCGATCAGCACCTCCATCGCCCTAAAACCGTAACGATGGAGCGCGAGGATCGTATACGTCACGACGCCGGTGATAACCGCGCCGATCAGCATCGGAATATGCAACAGCAAATAGAGTCCCACGATGACACCGAGGAACTCCGCCAGGTCGGTCGCCATCGCGCCGAACTCGCTGACTGCCCACATTCCCATCGCGACCGACGTGGGCGCGTGCTCGCGTGAAAGCTCCGCGAGATTCTTTCCGGTAGCAATGCCGAGCTTTGCCGAGAGACCTTGAAAGAGCATCGCCATGAGATTCGCAAGCACGACGACCCAAAGCAGCCGATAGCCAAAACCGGCGCCGCCTTGAATGTTGGTCGCGAAGTTTCCCGGATCCATGTATGCGACCGACGCGACGAAGGCGGGGCCCGCAAACGGAAGCAGCGCGCGCCAGCCCGGTCGATTACCCGCCAGCACTTCGCGCGCCGCGGCGACGACGTG
>DATDIA010000222.1:0-5607 GCA_036521295.1 Candidatus Cybelea sp.
CGCCCATCGGACGGTACGGTGGTCAGCTTGCAAACGTTCGCCCTGACGACCTCGCGGCGATCGCCGTTCGCGCCATCGTCAAACGCACCGGCATCGCCCCAGCCAGCATCGACGACGTCTATTTCGGGGCTGCCAATCAGAGCGGAGAAGATAATCGAAACGTGGCCCGTATGGCAGCCCTTCTTGCGCAACTGCCGGTCGACGTGCCGGGCGTCACCGTCAACCGTCTTTGCGGATCGAGCCTTCAGGCGATCAACTCGGCGTCGCAAGCGATTGCCTTCGGTGAGGGCGACGTCATGATTGCCGGCGGCGTGGAGTCGATGACGCGCGCCCCCTACGTGATGCTCAAGAGCGAGGTGGCGTTTGGGCGCAAGCAACGTCTCTTTGATACCGTCTTGGGGTGGCGAATGACCAATCCCGAGATGCCCGAGGAATGGACGATCTCGTTAGGGGAGACTGCCGAGAACGTCGCGGAACGTTATGGCATCACTCGCGAAGAACAGGACCGCTTCGCCTTCGATTCTCAGATGAAGTATAAGGCGGCGTTGGAATGCAATGCGTTCGAGGAGGAAATCGTCGCCGTCACTATATCAGACGCATCGGGCGGCGAAACGAGCGTTTCGCGCGACGAGCATCCTCGGCCGCAAACCACGCTCGACGCACTGGCAAGACTCACGCCTTCGTTCAAAACCGGAGGGACTGTCACGGCCGGAAATTCTTCGGGCATCAACGATGGAGCGGCGGCCGTGCTCCTCTGTGCGGCCGAGCAAGCGCGGCGATTAGGGCTTGCGCCGATGGCGCGCTTCGTGGGCTGCGCGTCGGCCGGCGTCGCGCCCGACGTCATGGGACTCGGACCGATCCCCGCAACGCGCAAAGCACTTGCGCGCGCCGGCCTCGCCGTTTCTCAGCTCGATCTCGTGGAAATAAACGAAGCCTTCGCAGCGCAGGCGATCGCGTGCATGCGCGAACTCGCGCTCGACGCTCGGATCGTTAACCCGAACGGCGGCGCAATCGCGGTCGGCCATCCCCTCGGCGCCAGCGGCGCGCGCGTGGTTACTACGCTGCTGCACGAACTGCGCCGGCGCAATGGCCGCTATGGTTTAGCGACGATGTGCATTGGCGTCGGACAGGGCATCGCAACGGTATTCGAGCGCGTGGAGTTGAAGGCAGCGACATGAGCATGACCTCGACCGTGGCGAAGACGCAACTCCTTATCGGCGCGGGTTGGCGCGACGCCTCCGATGCCGGCCTATATGAGGATCGCAATCCCGCGACCGGAGCGAAGATTGCCGACGTTGCCGATGCCACTCGCGAAGATGTTGACGCCGCAGTTGTAGCCGCGCGCCGCGCCTTCGATACCGGACGCTGGCCGACGATGGCGGCATCGCGGCGCGCAAAGATCGTCTACAAAATCGCGCAGCTCATCGCCGACCGGGCGGCCGAGATTGCATTGTTAGAAGTTCGCGATAACGGCAAGACGATCGCGACGGCAAAGGGAGAACTCGCTGCGATCGTGGATTGCTTCGAGTTCTATGCGGGCGCGGCCACGAAAAATTACGGGGAGACCTTGCCTCCGCCACTTCCCACGTACCTTGCTAACACCGTGCGCGAACCCGTCGGGGTCGTCGGCGCAATCGTGCCCTGGAATTTTCCGCTTCTGCTGGCCTCGTGGAAGTTGGCGCCGGCACTGGCCGCCGGATGCACGATCGTCCTCAAACCTTCGTCGGTAACGCCGCTCACGGCGATCGAGCTGGGGAAAATCGCGCTCGAAGCCGGCGTTCCCGAAGGCGTGCTCAACGTGCTGACCGGTTCGACGCGGTCCATCGGCGCGTGGATGGTCGAACATCCCGGCATCGATAAGATAGCTTTCACCGGTTCGACCGCAACCGGCAAGACGGTAGCAGCGAGTGCCGCGCAAACCCTCAAGCGCGTTACGCTCGAGCTGGGCGGGAAATCACCTTCGGTCGTCTTTGACGACGCCGACGTCGACGCTGCGGTTGCCGGGGCGCTCTATGGCGTCTACTACAATGCCGGACAATGCTGCGAAGCCCGTTCGCGCATCCTGTTACAATCGGGGATCTACGAACGATTCGTAGGCGGCTTTACCGAAAGGGCAAAGCAACTGCGCGTCGGCGACCCAGAAGACCCCACGACGCAAATCGGTGCAATCACACTGCGCGAACAATACGAAAAGATCAAGGATTACTGTGAGATCGGCCTTGCAGAGGGTGCCAAAGCGCTCTTTGGGGGAGCCCCGACAGCGCTCGGCGATGCGTTTGCCGATGGAACCTTCTGGAGTCCGACTGCCTTCGAGGCGCAGAACTCTCATCGCATTGCGCGCGAAGAAATTTTCGGGCCCGTCGCAACCTTCGTTCGGTTTGCGGACGAAGCCGAAGCGATCGCCCTCGCGAACGCAAGCGAGTACGGTCTCGCGGCGAGCGTTTGGTCTACCGGCTTAGCGCGCGCGAATCGGGTCGCACGGGCGATTCGCAGCGGCTCGGTCGCGATAAACACGCCGTACGCCGTCTTCCCGGGTGTTCCGTTTGGAGGTTACAAACAATCGGGGTACGGCCGCGAGCTCGGCATGGAAACGATGCGACACTATACGGAGACCAAGAGCGTGCTCACCTACATCGGAGAGAAAGCGATCGACCCGTTTGGGGTGAAGACCTGAGCCTGGAAGAACCGCTGAAGATCGGCGGCAAGTATAGCACGACGTACGGCACGCTCTGGAAAGACGGAACGTACTTTCCGCGCGGTACCGAGGTCAGCGTTGTCGGCCTCCATCTGGATCAGGGCTTCTGCGTACGTTTTCCGGCCTCGCTTGAAGGTGAGCCGCTCGAAACGTGGGAGGACTGGAGCGAAGTCGAATTTCTAGCTGCGCAGGGTTCGGTCGAGCCCCCGAGCCGGCCGTTATCTACGGCTGTTCTTGCCGAAGCCCGCGACGTTCTCTCGGAAGCGGAGGATGGCTGTCACCTGCATCTGCACGACGATGAAACCTAAGTGCCTAAGCTGATGGTGCCCGTTTGCCAAATCGCCCATCCGGCACACTCCGACGATTTAAAGCTCGACGAGATCACCGCGACCCAGCAATAGGTCCCGTTGGGCTTCAGGTGCACGAAATGTGCGATACCTTTCTTGTTGGTGTTCTGCGTGTCGAACGGGGTCCCGGGGCGAGGGCTGGAGGTCGATGTCGGCGTCGATTCCTCGACTGGAATCTTGGGTGCCGGCGTCCCATTGATCGTTACTAAGACCTCGGCTTTGGTGATCGAGGGATTCGGTGACGGCGAAGCCGGCGAGGAGGACGGCGTCGGTGTCGTGGAGCTGCCATGGCAAGCCGCAATTGCAAGCGCGCCGGCGATGAGAACGAGGAGCAAGCGTTTCGACATGGGCGGCTCGCTTCGACGCTTGCACGCAAGCACCCGTTTCAAGCCTGTGTGCAGAGATGAAAGTATCGTTGTGATTTCACGTCGATCGCCGCGTAATATTCGCGAAAGAGCGCCGCTGCGGCGGTGCCTGGCCAATGAGCCGGCAGCAGCTCGCTGGGCAATCCTGGATCGAGGTAGACGAACTTGCGATAATCGTGCACTAGCCAAAGGCGCTCGACGAGCGCCTCCTCATCGGTCAGGTCGTTGCGTTCACGCTCGCGGCGCAGATGCGGCTCGTACCGATCGAGAAAAGCGCGGTATGCCGAGGCGATCTCGGCGACGTTCCAGCAACGTTCGAGCAGGTCTCGATCGCTCAGCGGCCCACGATACTCGCTCGTGAACAAGTTGACGGCATCGAGGGTGCGAGTCGCTCTAGCCGCATCGCGGGCGGCGACGAGCGTGTCGGAGGGCGATATCCATGTTGACGGCGAGAGCGCAGCCCAGCCGAGCGCGCTGAGCTCCTTTCGCAGCCGCTCGCGTCGCTGCCGGTGCGCTTCTCCGATGGCGTAGCTCAAGAGCCGCCAGCGCCCATCCCATTCGATTACGGGACCGTAAATGCGCGGCGTGAGTTCTTCGATGCGTCGCCGCCCCCGCTCCGTAACCGAGTAGAAGGCTCGATTTCCCTCTCGCCTAGCTACGAGCCAACCTTGCCGTGCCATCCGGGAGACCGCCTGCCGGACGGCTGGAGCGGAGACGCCGAAGGATGACATTAATGTAATGAGCGCCCCGATCCAAAGGGCCCCATCGGTCGACAGGCGCGCCACCATGTCGCCATAAAGCGTGAAGATGAAGGAAATGGGCCGCTTGACTTGCCGCCGGTCCAGGGTTGACACGTGCCTCCCTCCGCCCTAGTATGACGGTATTCCCGACGCGCGACAAAAATCCGTCATATTGCTGGAAGGCAGAGGAAAATGAACCGCATCTCGACCTTTGACGACTGGATCTCGATGCTCGACGAGTGGAGGCATGATATCGGGCTCGATCGCGAGCTCGTCGATCGCTTCATGCCAGGCTACCGCTTTGAAGCAAAATACGGCGAATTGCCCACCAGCGAGATTTACTTCGGCGACTTCAAAGGCGAGCGTCGTTGGGAGCGCGTGCGTGAGATCCCGGATCAGCGTATGCGCGACGCCGTGCTCAACATGGTCGTCTATCAGGGCGATACCGAGTTTGCTTCGAATGAGCAGCAGCGGTTTTTAGTAAACAACGCGCCGAGCGAGTACGATTTGGCGGCGCTCGTGCGCATCATGGTCGAAGAGACGCGTCACGGATACCAGATGTGTCACCTGATGGTCGACCACTTTGGGAGCGAAGGCAAGATCGAAGCGCAGAAAATGTTGGAGCGCCGTGCCTTCGGAAAGAAGAACCGCCTTCTCAACGCCTTCAATGACGACGTCACGCACTGGCTCGACTTCTTCGCGTACACGAACTTCATGGATCGCGACGGTAAGTTTCAGCTAACCATGCTCTCGCACTCGAGCTTCGCGCCGCTCGCGGCGTCGATGGGGCCGATGCTTCGCGAGGAGTCGTACCATATGGGCACCGGCATCACGGGATTGCGCCGCATCGCAAAGGCCGGCGTGATTCCGGTCGAGATTCAGCAGAAGTACTATAACAAGTGGTTTTCAGGCTCGCTGGATCTCTTCGGCACGGACCACTCCGGCTCGGCGCAGTGGGCCTATGCGTGGGGCATCAAGGGCCGCGTCGACGAAGACAAGGTTGACGAAGGTGTCGACAAGGAGCACCTCAACGAGCGCGCGCGGACGCAATTCTACGACGAAGCCTTGGGGACCGTGGCCCGCGTCAACGAAGTGAACTCAAGCGAAACAAAGCTTTATGTCCCCGATATGCGCTTCAATCGAAAGATCGGCGACTATGCCGACGAACGCTTCAGTGTCGACGGACGCACGCTCACCGAAGAAGAATGGGTGGCCTACGCCCCAACCGTCCTTCCGACCGAAGCGGACGAAGTAAAGTTGAAAGAATATTTCAAAGATCCCAACTGGATCGCACCAAAAGGGAAGCTTGCATGAACGAGATGCGTTCGCGATCCAGTTGGGACCCCTCACGTTATAAAGGCGCTCCGTCCTTCGGACTACGCGCCCCCCACCGGATCGCACCAAAAGGGAAGCTTGCATGAACGAGATGCGTTCGCGATCCAGTTGGGACCCCTCACGTT
>DATDIA010000223.1:0-2814 GCA_036521295.1 Candidatus Cybelea sp.
AATCGAGATCACCGCCTCGCGCGTCTCGACGCTCGGGCTTGACGCACTCCGCACTCGTCTGCGGGGTGGAATCGGCTTCACCCGCGGCGGCGACGCCGCCGATCGGCATCAAACGATGGGTGCGACAATTGCCTGGAGCCACGATATGTTGAGCCCTGTCGAAAAGACGCTGTTCCGGCGCTTGAGCGTCTTTACGGGTGGTTTCACCCTGGGGGCCGCGCAAAATATTTGCTCTGATGAACCGCTGAGCGCAGACTTGGTGGCCGACGTATTGTCGCAGCTGGTTCGTAAGTCGTTGATCAATGCCGATCACGTGGGCACCTCGATTCGGTATCGCTTCCTCGAACCAATTAGGACGTTTGCTTGGGACCGTTTACGGGAGAGCGGTGAACTGGAAAGCACGATGGGCCGTTTCATTGAATGGCTCAAGCAAAAGGCGGCCATTCTCGACGCTGACCCGCCACCGCACATGCTGGCCGATGAGCGTATCGAGTTGGACAACGTTCGCTTTGCCGTCCGTTGGGCCGACTCAATGATAGAACACCCGGCGGCGGCGGTCTCTGCGGCCGACGTCCTAATCGGCTTCCGTAACGTGTGGTTTGGGGTGGGTCGCGAGCTCGAGTTCCGTACCCTTGCGTTCGGTCTGCTCGACCAAGTAAACGAGAGCGATCACCCTGAAATCGTTGGCCGCCTCATTCATGCCGTGGCTGGCTTCCTAAACGGCTCCGAATTGCTCACGCTGTCCGAGCGGGCTATACCGCTCCTGGTTGCGTCCGGCCATCGCGCTCGTGCGGCCGACCTTCACGCACGATGCGCTTCGGCTGAATGCATGCGCGGTGATGCGGCGTCAGCTGAACGCCATCTCATCGAAGGGGAGGCCCTCCTCGACGACAACAGCGGCCGCACCCGAACGGGCTTTTCTTTCGCTTCACACGGCGCATACGTGCGTTCCATGCTTAAAAACTTTAGCGGCGCGAGAGCATTACTCGATCGGTTAGAAGTGCCTGCCGGTGAGCCGTTTGAAGTTGACCTCCAGGTTTTGTTCGCCTTGATTGAGTCGGGCCAGGGACGCGTGGAAAATGCCATCGATATATTGAACAACGCAAAGCCGGGATTGGAGCGCCACTCTAACGCAAAGCACCTCGCTATCCTCGTCTGCGGGAATCTCGCGGTTTGCTACATGTCCTCCGGCAACGCCCGGGCCGCAGAAGACGAGCTTCGTGAGGCGCTAGAAGCTGCAGTCGATATACGCGACCTTTGGCTAACGACCGGCATCGCGGATCTTGGGCGGTACGCCGCGTTTTTTGCCGCGACCTCCGGCCGCGTCGATCTCGCGGCCCGGCTAGTCGGCGCGTCCGATCAGCTCAGAAACCCGGCTACTCTGGAAGATGACGTCACGTCTCGTGAGCTTGCGATAAAAGCAATTCACGAACGCCTTTCGCCTGAGCGAGCTGCCGCTTTAGGTCGCAGCGGCGCTGCGGAAGACCTGTACGAGCTTCTCGAAGAGTATCTTGCTCAACCGGCAGCGGCCGATAGCGCGCGACCCAGCGCGACGTCGAGCCCGCGCGCGACCTCGGTGATGCGCTCGTCGCCGAATTGACCGAAGAGCGACGACGGCAGATCGTACTCGAAGCGCGATGCGCCGTCGTCCTTTTCGTAGAGCACGACTCGCAAGGGCGCGTATAGCGCGGCAGCCAGGCTATGGCGCGTCATAGTCGACGCAGTGAGCGGATTGCCGATTTCGTATTGCACTGCTTTTCGCACAAGGGCGTAGGTACCGAGTAGCCCACCATGATCGCGGGCGAGAAAGATCGAGAGTTCCGGCGCCGCGTCGAGATGCTGCTTCAGTCGATCGGTGATGCCGTCGGCAAGCAGCGCCGGAATCTCGGGATCGATCGGCGGGATCAGGGCCGCCAGTGACGCCCGAACGTCGGCAAAAGGCTTCGCCGACTCGATGATGACGTGCGATACCTCGATCGTTCGCCGTGACGTCGACACGGGCACAAGCGAGTCCTTAGCGTCCAACAGGAGAGGGTGTAGTCGCTTCTGCCGCCTTAAAGATCAGGTCGATCACGATCTGGGGCTTGGAGAGCATCGGGCAGTGGCTCGAGTCCAGCTCAATCGTGTGCGCGCCCATGCGTTTTGAGACAAACCGCTCGAGGTCCGGAGGCACGGCCCTGTCGTTTTTGCCGACGATGTACCAACTCGGCTTCGTCTTCCATGCCGGGATACCCATGGGGGCGTTGAACAGGTCCGCCGCGGGCGGATAGTTCGTCGCCCAGACGACTTTCTGCTCCGCTTCGGGAAGATCGCCGCAGAAGTCCGCGATGCCCGCGGGCTTCATCCAGACGCGACCATCAGCGACTTCGACTTGCTTGAAGACTGGGGTCGTCGGAAACTTACCGAGTTGCTCTTGCGCGGTCTCGCCTTCGTCGGGGCCGAGCGCGCAGATGTACACGAGCCCGCGAACGCGGTCGTCGGTGCCGGCCCCGGTGATGACCTGGCCCCCGTACGAATGTCCGACGAGGATCGCGGGACTGCTGACGCGGCTCAGGGTCTTCTTGACGATTGCGATGTCGTCTGCGGTTGTGTTGAGCGGGTACTGTGCCGAGATACATTCATAGCCGGCGGCTTGAAGAGGTCCGATTACCTTGCTGAAGCACGAGCCATCTGCCCAGATTCCATGGCAGAAGACGATGCTCGGTTTTTCTGAACTACTCACGTTCGAAACCTCCCCGGCCTTCGCAGCCGGAACGAAATCGCGATGATGGGTTAAGTCTGCACGCAGCTGGCGCCCCTAACCACCCACATCTC
>DATDIA010000224.1:0-11373 GCA_036521295.1 Candidatus Cybelea sp.
CGAGCGGAATCGCGCCGACCTCTTCGCGATGAAGCCGGATTCGCGGTTGGGCCGTTATTCGCGCTTCCACCAACGCGGAAAATCGCTGCCGATCGACTGCGAGCGCCCCTCCCGCCGGAACGGCGGTCTCGCGGGCCGACGCGACGATCACCGAATCGAGCCGCGCGAGCTCTTCCTTGAGCAACCCCACCGCGTTCTCCAAGGCCGCGCCGCGAAGCGAGTTGCTGCACACCAACTCGGCGAGTCCAGCGCTCTTATGCGCGGGGCCACTCCGAAACGGTCGCATCTCGTACAGATCTACGTCAACTCCGCGATGCGCAGCCTGCCATGCCGCTTCACAGCCGGCGAGGCCACCCCCAATTACCGTCAACCGCTCCATCGATTACACTTCATTTGAAAGCTCGGCGGCAAGCCGAAGGTCAGGACGACAAGGCTGCGGCGGCATCGGCCGGATGGCTCGACGCAATCGTGCTTACGTCGTGGGTCCGATCGGCGGCGCATTGAAGCTGAAGGTTGCCGCGCCGGGTTTTCGCGAGAACGTGCGAGCCGCAAACGGGGCAGCGTTCGGGTACGACCATGTCCCACGAGATAAAGTCACAACTAGGATAGTTCGCGCATCCGTAAAAGACGCGGCCTTTCTTCGAGCGGCGCTCGACGATTGCGCCGCCGCACTTGGGACAGTCCGCGCCGGTCTCTTTGATGATCGGTTTGGTGGTCTTACATTCGGGATACCCGCTGCACGAAATGAACTTGCCGAACCGCCCAAGTTTTATCACCATAGGCCGGCCGCAGGTTGGGCAGATCTCGTCGGTCGGTTCGTCGCGCTGCTCGAGTCGCGGGAGTTTCTTCTCCGCCGACTCCAGCTCGCTTGCGAACGGTCCGTAAAAGCGGCGCAGGAGCCCGATCCAGTCCTCATGCCCCTCGGCAATGCGGTCGAGGTCGCCTTCCATTTGGGCGGTAAAAGCGAGATTTACGATCTTCGGAAAATGCTCGACGAGCAGGTCGTTGACGGACAAGCCGATCGGGGTCGGGACGAAGCGACGTTCTTGTTGCGTGACGTAGCCGCGCGCCTGAATCGTGTCGACGATCGTCGAATACGTGGAGGGCCGGCCGATGCCGTTCTCTTCAAGCGCCTTGACCAAGGCGGCTTCGCTGTAGCGCGGCGGCGGCTCGGTGAAGTGCTGTTTGCGTTCCAAATCGCGACACTCGAGCGCTTCCTCTTCTTTCAACTCGGGGAGCCGAACGCGCCCTTTTGCGCCGGCCTCTTCGTCTTTGCCTTCCTCGTAGACGCGCGTGAAGCCGGCAAACTTCATAACCGTGCCCGTTGCGCGGAAGCCGTACTCAGCGGCAGCAACGTCCACCACGGTTTGATCGAATAAAGCCGCGGCCATCTGCGAGGCGAGGAAACGCTCCCAGATTAGCGTGTAGAGGCGCAGGTCGTCGCGTTTCAGCACGCCCGCAACGTGTTCCGGCGTTCGCCGCAGAGAGGTCGGACGGATCGCTTCGTGCGCGTCCTGGGCGCCTTCTCGGACGCGATGGCGAGCACCACCGTGGTATTCCTCGCCATACGTTCCAACGATAAACTCGCGCGCGGCGTCTCGCGCTTGATCGCTAATGCGGGTTGAATCGGTCCGCATGTAGGTGATTAAACCGACGGTCCCCTCGTTACCGCCCAAATCCACGCCTTCGTAAAGGCCCTGAGCGAGTTGCATGGCGCGCCGGACGCGCATCTTGAGCTTCCGCGACGCCTCCTGCTGAAGCGTCGAGGTGGTAAAGGGCGCAGGCGGATTCCGGCGCACCTCGCGTCGCTTGACTGAGGAAACGCGGTAGGCGACGCCCTCGAGCGCGCGGGTAATCGCGTCGGCCTCGCCAGCGTTGCGGATTTCCAGTTTCTCGCCGCGGTATGAGACAAGGTCAGCCAAAAACGCCATCGGTTCATCCGATGTCGTGTTTTGCGCGGTGCTCGCGAGTAGCGCAGCAATCGTCCAGTACTCTCTGGGCACGAAGGCCTCGATCTCGCGTTCGCGATCGACGATGAGCTTCACGGCGACCGATTGCACCCGCCCCGCTGAAAGGCCACTACGTACCTTCGCCCAAAGCAGCGGCGATATTTTGTAACCGACGAGCCGGTCGAGAATTCGCCGAGCCTGTTGTGCGTTAACCCGATCCATATCGATGAGATGCGGGTGTTTGAGCGATGCCAACGCCGCCTCTTTTGTGATCTCGTGGAGCTCGATCCGTTGGGGCCGGGGCAGCTTCAAGAGCTCCGCGAGGTGCCAGGCGATTGCCTCGCCTTCGCGATCGGGATCGGTTGCGAGATAGACGTCGGTCGCGCTCTTCACCGCACCGCGAAGCTCCTTGATAATCTCGCCTTTGCCCTTGATTGTCAGGTACTTTGGCGTGAAGTCGTGCTCGACGTCGACTCCCAGCGTGCTCTTCGGAAGGTCGCGTACGTGCCCTACGGATGCTTTCACCGCATAACGCGCGGGCAAAAACTTCTTTATCGTCCGGGCTTTCGTCGGCGACTCAACGATGATGAGCGGCTTTTTCACGGGCCTTAGTATACAGCCGGGGTCAAGACCCGGCAAATTCGCCTTACATCTATATAGTCAATTCCGCGTTCGGTCATCCTTCGACTCGCTCAGGATGACATACTCTCAGGTGACATACGCTCAGGATGACATACTCCCAGGATGACACACTCGCTCAGGATGACATACTCCGAATTTGCATCATTTTCGGAAATCCACTATGATTCGGTTCAAAGCGCGAAACTCGCGCTGTCCACTAAACGTTTATCGTCCGCAGGACGAGGAGGATTGAATGGACTCCGATTCCATACTAAACGGCCCGACAATGGATGATCAGGGCCCCCGTCGCAGGGGAGGACGCCGAAAAGGCGCCGCGGCCGGTGCTCGTAAGAAGGCAGCAAATGGACGCAAGAAAACGTCAAACGGACGCAAGAAAGGTGGCCGCAAGACCGCGCGCAAGGTCCGCAAAGCAGGGCGTAAGGTAGCGCGAAAGACCCGCAAGACGGGTCGTAAGACGGCGCGTAAAGCGCGCAAGGGCGGCCGCAAGAAGAGCACCGGGCGCAAGAGGGCCGGCGGACGCAAAAAGGCCGGCGGACGCAAAAAAGCCGGCGGACGCAAAAAGGCTGGCGGACGCAAAAAGGCCGGCGGACGCAAAAAGGCCGGCGGACGCAAGCGTAAAGGCGGACGCAAAAAGAAATCCTAAAGCATAAACTAGCGGAGAACGGGCGATCGCAGATGTGATCGCCCGTTTTTTATTTATGCCAGGTCCGGACCGCGACCGCCGTGTTCTTCGACCCAATGGCACGCGGCGAAGTGGCCCGGCGCGTACTCGCGCAACGGCGGCTCGTCGACCACGCAGCGATCGAATGCGACCGGGCAGCGGGTGTGAAATCTGCAGCCCGAAGGCGGGTTTACGGGCGAAGGAATATCGCCGGTGAGGACGATGCGTTTACGCCGTTTTTCCAGCACGGGATCGGGGATTGGGATCGCCGAGAGCAGCGCCTGCGTGTAAGGGTGGAGCGGATTCTGATAAAGGGCTCCCCGGTCGGCGAGCTCGACGATTTTGCCGACGTACATGACGGCAACCCGCGTGGAAATGTGTCGAACGACCGAAAGGTCGTGCGCGATGAAGAGATAGGTGAGCTTGAATTTCGCCTGCAGTTCTTCAAGCAGATTGATGACCTGGGCCTGGATAGAAACGTCGAGCGCCGAGACGGGCTCGTCGCAGACGATGAACTTCGGCTGAACGGCGAGTGCGCGTGCCACGCCGATGCGCTGGCGCTGGCCTCCCGAGAATTCATGCGGATAACGGTTGGCGTGATAGGGCTGGAGCCCCACGAGATTGAGCAGCTCGACGACGCGCTCGTCGACCGCTCTGCCCGTAACGATACCGTGGATTCGCAGCGGTTCGGCAACGATCTCCCGGACCGTCATGCGCGGGTTGAGCGATGCGAACGGATCCTGGAAGATGATCTGCATCGAGCGGCGGACCCGCCGAATCTCGCCGCGATTCATCGTGAGAACGTTCTCGTTTTCGAAAAAGATCTCGCCTTTGGTGGCGGGCAGCAAGCGCAGGAGCAGCCGTCCAATCGTGGTCTTTCCCGAACCCGACTCGCCGACCAGACCGAGCGTTTCGCCTTCTTCGATCGTGAAGCTCACGCCGTCTACCGCGCGGACGTCGGCAATATGACGCGACATCAAGCCCGCATAGATCGGAAAATACTTATAGAGATCTTTAGCTCGGACGAGTGCGCCGTTCTCCATCACGAACGGCCGCCGACGGGGGCGATGGGAAGCCCCTGCGCGGCAGCCGGCCGCTGCTCGCGCGCGCGCTCGTCGTAGAGATAACAGCGCGCGACGTGGCCTTCTCCAAACTCATAGAGAGGAACCGGGTTGTCACAGATCGGCATGCGATAGACGCACCGCCGGGCAAAGGCGCAACCCGGCGGGAGACGTAGAAGGTTGGGCGGCTGCCCTGGAATCGGCACAAGGCGCCGGTGCTCCGAATCGTCGAGCCGCGGCAGCGATGCCAACAGGCCTTGCGTGTACGGCATCCGCGGTTCTCCAAAGATTTGCTCCGCATTGCCATATTCGACCATGTTGCCGCCGTACATCACGAGAACGTTCCGGCAGACCTCCGCCACGACGCCTAAGTCGTGGGTAATAAGGATAATCGCCGCACCGGTTTCGCGCTGCAAGTCATTCATCAGCTCGAGGACTTGGGCTTGGATCGTTACGTCGAGCGCGGTGGTCGGCTCGTCGGCAATCAGGAGCTCGGGGTTGCACGAGAGCGCGATTGCGATCATCACGCGTTGGCGCATGCCACCGGAGAACTGGTGGGGATAGTCGCCCAGCCGCTTTTCCGGATTCGCGATACGAACTTTCTTGAGCATCTCGACGGCACGATCGCGGCCTTCGCGTTTGCCCAAACCGAGATGGAGACGGACGGCTTCGGCGATCTGCTCGCCGATGGTGAGCACCGGATTGAGCGACGTCATCGGATCCTGAAAGATCATCGCGATCTTGTAGCCGCGAATCGTTCGCATCTCTGCTTCGCTCTTTTTGGAGAGTTCTTCACCGTTAAACGCAATCCGATCGGCAGTGACGGTCGCATTGCGCGACAGCAGCCGCATGATCGAAAGCGCCGTAACCGATTTTCCCGAGCCGGACTCCCCGACGATGCCAAGCGTTTCGCCGGCATCGAGCGAAAAGGAAAGGCCGTTAACCGCCGTTACCGGCCCATCTTCAGTTCGAAAGGTGGTCCTGAGATTGTCGACCTCGAGAAGCGGCACTCGTTCAGATGCCGGTCAGCGACAGAATGAATCCAAAAACGACGAAGACTACTGCGACGACGCCGGTCCAGCGTTTGAGCTGTTCTTCAGCCCCGAGACGGCCGCGGTAAGCGGACTCGACGCGTCCGCCGATCGATCCGGTGAGCCCCTCTTGTTTAGTCGTTTGGACCGCCAGAAGAAAAATCAGCAGAATCGCGGCGAGAATGAAGATGCCTGCGCTACCGTGTGTGAACCAAGGCAAGTGTTGCGCGAACCATGTTTTGGGCTCGAGCGCAGGCGCAACCGGCGCAACCGGCGGAACTCCAGCCGGCGCTTTGGGCGCCGGCACGGCGTGGTTTGCGGCCGCAGCGAGCAATAGTACGGCGTTCATGGCGGCATCAACTTTACGACCGCGAGCCTCGATGCCCCTTCGTCCGTCGACGAGCTTGAGGATGATGCTGACGCGGAGTATTTCACGGGGAAACGTCCGAAGCTATAAAGGTGCCCAACTCAGCGAGGCGGGCAGAGCCGCACCAAACGATCGTTCCGATCAAGAACCGGCGCCTATGGAGCGACCTGGCGCGGAGCCTCTCGACGATCTTCAATCCGTTCCTGACCGCGTTTGCGCTTTTCGCCATCCTCGCGCACATCGGCGCGAAAGACACGCTCGATTTCTGGCGTCTGCTCTTCCTCTCGACATTTTTCACGTCGATTGGTCCGATGCTCTACGTCTTCTGGCTGTACGCGACGGACCGCATTTCGGACCTCGACATGTCGGTGCGCGTCCAACGAGAGATGGTCTTTACCGCTTTTGTTTTCTTTGACGTATTTGGGGCCGCTGCGCTTTGGCTCGCGCACGCGCCGCGCTTGATGATTGCGGCAATGCTCGGCTATCTCGCTTCCACCCTCGTGGTCCAATACATTACGCGCTACTGGAAGATCAGCACCCACGCCCTCGGCATCACCGCTCCGCTGACGGCGCTCACACTGCTCTACGGCCGTCAGCCGCTCCCATTCATGGTTTTGATTCCGATGGTTTGCTGGGCTCGCGTCTATCTCAAGTCGCACACCATCTTGCAGGTCGTCGCGGGCGCGGCACTCGCCGTAGCACCAACCGCCTTCTTCTTCTCGCTGTTCCACGTGGGCCTGCTCTCGGCGCACTAAAGCGCGCTGAAAACGCCTAAAATGCGAGCGATGCCGGCGTGGAAAGCGGCTTCGTCGCCGCTCGTTATATAGGTCGTTCGACCGTTACCGAGTGCACGATCGCCGACCAGATCGGCGGCCCGTTGAGCCTGCATGATGGCCGGATCGATCAATGCGACGCCATCGCCAAGCGCCGCTCTGAAGTGCGCCTCGAGCAGAGGATAGTGCGTACACCCTAAAACGAGGGCTTCGAGATCGAGGGGAAGATGCGAGCAAACCTCGGCAACGGCGTCGCGCGGAAGCTCACCTTCGATTGCGCCGGATTCGACGAGCGGAACGAGCCCCGGAGCGGCAACTTCCACGACGTCGATTCCGGCGATGCGCGCCCGCAGCGTACGGCCGTACGAACCGGCGCCAACCGTTGCGGCCGTCGCGACGACCCCGACACGGCGGGAACCGGTTCGTTCGACGGCAATCGCCGCGGAATCGATGAGATCGAGTATCGGCGCGCGCGACTTCGGCCAGCCGTAGCGCTCGGCGATCGCGCACGATGTGTTACACGCCATGACGACCGTCGCGACGCCGTACTCGTCGAATCGGGCCAAGTTCGCGCGCAGTAATTCCAAAAGTTCGGCGTGAGTACGATCGCCGTACGGTACGTGAGCTTGATCGGCGAAGAAGATAGCGTCGGCGTCCGGCAGCCGTTCGCGTAGGCGCGCCAGCACGGTCAAGCCGCCGAGCCCCGAGTCAAAGAGACCGATACTATTGAGCGGGTTGATCGGAGACCGGGTATTCCCGTGCGTATTGGCCGATGCCGTCGGCGATCTCTTGCACGACCTTTTGGCGCCACGCGGACGATGCGAGCAACGCGTAATCACCGGGATTCGAGAGGAAAGCCGTCTCGACCAGTACTGCCGGCATTCGCGTGTGGAGCGTCACGTAGAGATGGCTCTTGACGATGCCGTCATCTTTCGTGCCGTCGGCGGCAAGGTGCGCTTCGACGATCCGGGCGAAGGCGACGTCGTCGGGCTTGGAGATATAGCACGTCGTTCCGTAAGGACCCGAGTTGATGTACGCGTTGGCATGGATGCTTACGAAGAGCCGCGCTCCGGTGTTGTTGGCGAGGTTGACGCGTGCTTGAAGCTCGTCGCGTGCGCTGTCGTTGGCGGCGTAGACGTCAACGTCGCTATTGCGCGTGAGCTTCACCTGCCAGCCTCGAGCAATCAAGATATCGCGAAGGCGCCTGGCCATGTCGAGCGTGATATCCGCTTCCTTGAGTCCGCCGCGCTCGGCCCCCGTATCGCTGCCGCCGTGACCTGGATCGATCACGATGAGGCGCGGATTCGTCGCGAGGTAATGGCTGCGCGGACCAAACTTCCAACCCGTTTCGTTTGTGCTGCCGAACTCACTCGACGAGTTGTCGAGTGGCGCCGGCGTGACCGGTACGGGATTCGGCTCGGTTTCAGAAAGAACGGTGCCGATGCTGCCGCTTCCGGAGCGCGGCGCGTTTGCGACGTCGTCCTCGCCGATTTCCAGAAGCAGCCCCGTCGCCGAAGGTGTCACCCCGATCGATTTTGGACCAACCAGTGAAAGCGCTATCCGAACGGTCGTCGGATCGTCCTGACGCGCGCGCACCGAAACGAGTGGACTCGGCGCACCTGTGCTGAGCGAAGTTGAAGTGGCCGTATCGATCGCCGGGCCTTGTAGCTGGGCATCCTTGATGTCAACCCAGAAACGATTGTCGGGGTCTCGCAGCCTGTGCCACTCATAGACGGCGTTGCTGGTGACGGCGATCGCGACGGTAACGCCGCCGGCGGACGGCTGCACCGTGACGGCCGAGACGAGTGCGGGGCCACTTGCGCTAGAACTGCCTGCGGTTGAGCCATTCTCGGACGGCGGCGCAGGCTCGGGCGTCGGCGACACCTCGCCGACGGTCTGCGGCGGCGGCGCGTTCCCGCGAAAGGCAAGCACAACGTCGCGCTCCCCATTGTTTTGCGGCGCTTCGACGATCGTGCCGGGTTGGAGGCCGATCGTCACGAGCGTCGTTGGATTGCGCACCGCCCCGGTGTTTTCGATCTGCACGGTGCTGACGCCGCCGGCTCCAATTTGACGCGAGCCGCTCAACGTCGTTCCGACGCCGTCGAACGCATAGGTCACTGCGGAGACGTTCTGCTCGACGACCCGTGGATGAAGTGGCGCGCCGGCGCGTGCGAGCAGAATCACACGATTGCTCTGTTGGCGCACGTCGAGCGACGCGAGCTGCGGCTGGAGCACCATAACGGCGCCATCTTGCCGCGGCGCGAGATCGAGCGCGTGCAACACTTCGTTGAGAGGCAGATACGCTTCATTGCCGCGCTCGAAGGGCGCGAAGCTCGCCGTAAGTGAGATAGGTCCGACGTCGTAGCGCCGGTCGCCCAGTGCGAAACTCACAACGGTCGGAACCGACGTCGTGATGAGAATGTAGCGCTCTCCGGACTTCCAGGTGAGGAGCGCCCCGGTGCTCCGCAGCAGCGATTGAAATCCTGGATCGTCGACGCCGATCGCCGTCCCTCCGGGCGCGGAGGACACGTGCGAAAACGCGATGGTTTGTCCTCGATAGAACGCGTTCATGGGCGCATCGGCTGACGCCGGAAGTGCCAACGCCGGCACCCCCAATGCCAGCGCGAAGAGCGCGACCCGGCTACCAGTCCGATCGATGAAGCGGTTGATCCAGTTCAAGATGTCCCCCCGGCAGCGTCTCCAGCCGAGCGCCGTCGACCGTGACTTGCACTGCGTTGATGCCGCGAATTCCGGTCACCGTATAAACGAGCGCTTTGAATTCACCATTTTCGCCGAACGACCCACCCGCTTGCTGCTCGACCTCCTTCGAGAGATCGATGGTCGCGGTGCTCCCATCGATGTCGACGCTGCGTACGCGGGTGCCGGGCGGAAATCGAATTGCCTTGATATCGTTTGGTGGACCGGCGACTGCCTCCACCGCAGCGTACAGGACGGTATTGTGCCGATGCTCGGCTACGCTCTCGTCGGGTTGCCGCGGTCGCAGCGATACGCGTAGGTCCCCAAGCGAGTTTCCGTCGAGTTTCGCGTAGTAGACCGCCATCGTTTCGCCGTTGCTCGTCGTTCGCTGTAGGTGATAGTACCACGTGCCGGCAGCAACGATGGCTAGAAGCACGACGAGGATGGCCGGGCGCATAGATCTCACGTCGGAATTTTTGCTTCGCGGAGGTTGGCCGAAATACCCCCGTCGAACGGCCGCCGAGTGAGCGGGCTTCGCGATGAAGTGGCTGGCTAAAACCATTGCGCGCGAGCGCCGAGCCTTGGAACGCGCGCGCCGGCGCTTCGTTTGCAAGCCGAACGAGAAGCGTTTGCACGACGTGCGCACCACGGGTCGACGCTTCCTCTCGCTGCTCCAAGACGTCGCGACCCTTACTCACTGCGAGCGGCTTCGCCGGCGCGTCAAGCGCGGCGCGGCGGCAACCGATTCTGCTCGCGATGCAACGATCATTGTGAGGCTTCTCGAGAGCAGCCTCGATCCGGGCGAAGCCGAAATCGCGCGGCCGCTTCTCGAGCAGCTGCGCGAGCAGGAAAAACTCGCCACGCAGGGAGCTCGTCGAAAGCTACGCCGCATGCGTTTCGTTTCTTAGCCGTTGACGTGAAGCCGGAACGGATCGATCTGGCAGGCGTTGACGACGTGGGCGAGCTCGTCGCCCGCGTCGTGCAGAAGCGCCTGAGCGAGGCGCACACCTTAGCGACTGGACTGCAACGGCGAGACGCGCAAGGGCTTCACGACTTTCGGATTGCCTGTAAGCGATTACGCTATGCCCTCGAGCGCTTTAAGAGGCTCGAGCCGTCCTTGGAGCAAGTTGCCGATGGCCTCGCTTTGCTGCAGGATGCGCTTGGAGAAGCGCACGATCGCGACGTTTTGCTCCGAATACTTCCTCCGACGATGGCGGCGACGAAGCGCCGTCTGCGAATCGAACGGGAGCAGAGCGTGGACCGCGCGGTCGCGCTCTGGAACGAGGCCGACCGATCGATCGAGGGTTCGACTCTCACGAAACCGCAATGATGCTTTAATCGTCGTTGTGCGCACCTATCGCGGGAGCGTGGTAATAAGGGGTCATGACGAACCTAAGAAATCTGCTCCTGGCATGTGCGCTCGGCGGAGCAATCGCCGGCGCGGCTCTACCCGCTGCAGCACAGGTCTCCGGCGGCATCTACGTGCAGACTGGGCCCCCGGCGCCAGTCTATGAACCGGTTCCGTCCGCACCGGGCCCCGGTTATTATTGGGTGCCGGGATATTGGACCTGGAATGGATACCGGTACGTGTGGGTTCACGGCCGTTACTCCTACCCGCCTTACTCCGGCGCCGTATGGCGTCCCGGACATTGGGCGCACGGTCCGAACGGCTGGTATTGGCGGCCCGGACATTGGGGGCGTCCGTACTAATCGGCTAATCCATCGCCCGCCGCGCTGCGAGTGCTCGCCGCGCGGTGGGCGATGCTCCTCTCGCTGTTGAACCGGCGCACGCATGCAACTTCGGCGCACGCTGGGTCTGCCGGACGTCGTGCTTTTTTTCGTCGTCGCGGGTTCGAATCTCCAATGGGTCGCAACGGCAGCAGCCGCCGGAGCGAGCTCGATCCCCGTCTGGCTGATCGGAGCGGCGGTAATGTTCGCGCCGCTCTCAATTGCAGTCGTCTTTCTCTCATCACATCATCCCGACGAAGGCGGCTTGTATGTGTGGAGCAAGCGCGCCTTCGGACCGTTCGCCGGATTCATAACGGGATGGACGTACTGGGCGAGCAATCTTCCCTACTTTCCCGCGCTGCTCTACTTCGCGGCCGGCAACGCGCTCTTCATCGGCGGAAGCAACGGCGCGGCGCTCTCCGCGTCGCCCGCCTATTTCATCGTTGTCGCCCTCGCAGGATTGG
>DATDIA010000225.1:0-6864 GCA_036521295.1 Candidatus Cybelea sp.
AGCCGCGCAGCGGCCTTCGAACGTCACGCGCTCGCTTTCGATCTTGAAACCGTGCTGCACCGCAAGCGCCTTGATCGTGCGTGTCGGAATCGCATAGGCCACGTCTTCAATCCCGTTGCATTCGCGGCAGCGAAAGTGGGCGTGCTGCGGCCCGGAAGGCTCGTAGGTCGCCGCGTCGACGCCGGGCACGTAGAGCTCGGAAACCAAACCGAGCTGGCGCAGGCGTTCGAGACCGCGATAGACGGTCGAAAATCCGATGCCCGGCCGCCGCTTGAGCGCCTTGGCGTAGATCTCGGGCGGCGTGAGGTGACGGCCGATGCCGCTCTCTTGGACGATTTCGTAGATGAGCCGATAGTTCTTCGGCAGCTTCCGGTCACTGGCGGCCCCGCGCGGCAGGACCTTATCCCTAGTGAGAGTGAACTTCACTTTCAGCTCGTTCGCGGACGAGACGCACCTTTTCCTTCGGAGAAATAGCACGAGATGGAAAACACAATTGTCGAACTGTCAGAAGCCGATCAAGGCTGTCCCGTAAAGCATGTACCTCTGCGCCCCAGACTCAACATCGATTGGTTCCCCGAGCTGTTGGACCTTTCGCCGCTCCATCGGCCGTCTAAGCTCTCCGACCCGATGGGTTCCGATTTCAATTACGCGCGTGAATTTACAAGCCTCGATCTCAAGGCGGTCAAAGCCGACATCTTTGAATTGATGACGACGTCGCAAGAGTGGTGGCCGGCCGACTACGGTCATTACGGCCCGCTCTTCATTCGGATGGCTTGGCACAGCGCGGGGACGTACCGCATCGGCGACGGCCGCGGCGGAGCCGGCTCGGGCCAGCAGCGCTTTGAGCCGCTCAACAGTTGGCCGGACAACGCGAACCTCGACAAAGCACGCCACTTGCTCTGGCCGATCAAGCAAAAGTACGGAGCGAAAATCTCGTGGGCCGATCTCATGATCTTGGCCGGAAACTGCGCGCTCGAATCGATGGGATTCAAGACGTTCGGATTCGCCGGCGGACGCGTCGACTCGTGGGAGCCCGACGAAAGCATCTACTGGGGACCTGAAGACACGTGGCTCGCCGACAAGCGCTACAGCGGCGAACGCGCTCTCGAACAACCACTGGGCGCAGTGCAGATGGGCCTGATCTACGTGAACCCCGAAGGCCCGAATGGAGAACCCGATCCGCTCGCCGCCGCGCACGATATTCGCGAAACGTTCGGCCGTATGGCGATGAACCATGAGGAGACCGTCGCGCTTATCGCCGGCGGCCACACGTTCGGCAAAGCGCACGGCGCCGCCGATCCGAACCAATACGTCGGCTTTGGGCCGGCCGGCGCCGGTATCGAAGAGCAGAATCGCGGCTGGCGCAACACGTTCGGCAACGGCCACAGCGACAACACGATCACGAGTGGCCTCGAGGGAGCTTGGACCACGACGCCGACGACATGGAACAACGAGTATTTCTACAATCTCTTCAACTACGAGTGGGAACTCACGAAGAGTCCCGCCGGCGGGAATCAGTGGACGCCGAAAAACGGCGCGGGTACCGGAACCGTTCCCGACGCGCACGTTCAGGCAAAGAAGCACGCGCCGATGATGTTCACGACGGACATCTCGTTGAAGGTCGATCCTATCTTCGCGCCGATCTCCAAGCGTTTCCACGAGAATCCGCAAGAGTTTGCCGACGCCTTTGCCAAGGCGTGGTACAAGTTGACGCATCGCGATATGGGCCCCATCTCGCGCTATCTTGGTCCGGAGGTACCATCCGAGCCGCAGATCTGGCAAGACCCGCTGCCTGCGCTGGACCATCCGCCGATCGACGAGCAAGACATCGCTGCACTCAAGAAATCCATTCTGAACTCCGGGCTCTCGGTCTCGCAGCTCGTCATGACCGCGTGGGCGTCCGCATCGACCTTCCGCGGCACCGACAAGCGCGGCGGCGCGAACGGTGCGCGCATTCGCCTTGCGCCGCAAAGGGATTGGGCCGTCAATCAGCCCGCGGAGTTGGCAAAAGTGCTGCAAACGCTTGAGAAGGTTCGGGCAGATTTCAATACTTCGCTTTCGGGCGGCAAGAAAGTCTCACTCGCCGACGTTATCGTTCTCGGCGGCTCTGCGGCGGTCGAGCAGGCCGCGATGAACGCCGGCCACGACGTGAAAGTAAACTTCTCGCCTGGGCGCACCGACGCAACGCAGGAGAATACCGACACGGAATCCTTCGCCGTTTTAGAACCGCTCGCTGATGGGTTCCGCAACTACCTCGGTGCCGTACATGCCCGTTCGCCCGAGCAACGACTGCTCGATCGCGCGCACTTGCTTACACTGACTGCTCCCGAAATGACGGTGCTCGTGGGCGGCTTGCGTGCGCTCGGCGCGAATTACGGAAATTCCAAAGAGGGCGTCTTCACAACGCGGCCCAACACGCTGACGAACGACTTCTTCGTGAACCTGCTCGACCCGTCGACGAAGTGGCAGTCCAACGGCGTCAACTACACCTACGAGGGTCGCGACCGGCGCACCAACGAGCTGAAGTGGACCGGCACGAACTGCGACTTGATCTTTGGCTCAAATTCGCAGCTCCGCGCGATCTCCGAGGTCTACGCGATTGAGGGCGATCGCTTCGTTCGCGACTTCGTCGCCGCGTGGGAAAAGGTCATGAACCTCGATCGGTTCGATCTCGCCGTGACCACCTAGCGATCGGCGCTCGCTGGGCGATGCGCATTCGTGCATTTGGTCCCCGCTCAGAGGCGGCCTGATGTCAAATCAAACCTCTCCGCGAAAGCCGGTCAACTCACGGAAGCTTTGTCGATCGAGTTCTCCGTAATCGGAATTCCCCTTGGGGCTATAAGGGTGCAGTTCTTCGGGATGATTTCGAATGTAATGTAAGACGTACTTGCGCTTTTCGACTCCTCGTTGTCCGTCCCTAAGTGCCATGTTTTTTGGAAACGCGTCAGGACATCCGCCACTCATGATGTCATAGATTGATTGCCAGCGCTTTTTTACTGCAGATAACGACACGTCTAAAATCTCCGCAATCCACTCATCGCTATCATTAATAAGGGCGGTTCGCAGCAGGTCTCTCTGCGGTCGGCTCAGTTTTAAGTGGGGTGGTTCAAACGGACTAAACAAAGAGAGAGCGAAGAGGTTGCCCTCTGTAGGGACCACATGTTCTCTTGCTGTGATGATGAGAAATGGCTTGGCGTCCTGCGGGTACGTCTTGTCGCAATGATTGGAGCTCAGTTCTTGTATGTGGACGGGCAAACCATTAGCCACCTCTCGAGGAAAATAGAAGACCTCCTGAATAATGATACGTATGTTGAGCCCTCGGCTTCCAGCAATGAAACCCTGAAGTAAAGGGGGCATGACGGCGCCGATCACCTCGCCCGTCCACGGCATGGCCATACCCCAGTGCGCGACAAAGAGGTTGACTCCATTATCGGCGTTAGCGCGGCCGACGTCTGGCTCGACAAGGAACGGCGTTTTCCCGGTTCGCCATCGATCCAGCATGGTACGTGTCAAGAATGGCTCTTCGTAGTTTCTAAAACTGTCCGCGGTGTCGAAGTCGACGAAGCAGCGGATTCCGAAAGCCAAAATTCGCTTTGGCTCGTTTGGATTAAAGACGACGGCTCCATAGCCGAGGCCGCGCTGCAAAATATCGAGCCAAAAACCCGGTACGGCTTGTAACTGCTCCGGATCGTGTGCGAAGCGGTCGTCCATGAGCGAAAGACACTGGTCGAAGTCCACTGGACGCAGGGGCCTGAACTCAAACTTCATCGGCGCCTCTTTTTGGTACCCTAATAGGGCATTGCCTCAGACGAACTAAGGCGCTACGTTCCCACTAAGCTCCGAGCCAGACCTTTCGAGCCCTTAATTGCTGGCGTTGCTTCGGGAACCGAGCCTTAACGGAAAATAGGTCTGGAGCTTTTCCCTTTTTCCCGATAGTACGTAAGGAGATCAGTATGCTAACTTCTCGTACCCGATTTATCGCGGCTATCTTCGTAGGTGGCTTGAGCTTAGCTTCATGCGGAGGCGGAGGCGGCTCGTCGCAGATGACACCACTCGTGCAGTCAAATCAGCTGGGGCCACAAACGAAGATCGGGGGTGCTCACTGCACGGCGCTTCCGCTCATCAACCCTAAGACTCAAGTGCTTGGCGCATTGCGCCGGAACGCCGCTCTTTCTGGTTGCGGCATCCGCTCTTCCCACAGGATCTCATCGCTTTCGCAGGCCGGTAGCTTACAAGTCTTCGACGTCCCCGCCGCCATCAAAGTGAGTAAGTGCACGTCGTACGAACTGTTTAACGTTTGCGGGACGTTCGGCATCGCAATAAACGCGTCGGGGACCATCGCGGGTTACTATAATAATTCGAACCACGTTGTCGCCGCGTTCATCCGCACCGCGGGCGGAACGTACCGATCCTTCCAAGCCCCAGGCGCGACAGGGCTTACCCTCCCATATGAGATTACCAATGCCGGTGCAATTGTCGGGCAATACCCAGATGCCGGGTTCGTTCTCCACGGTTTCCTGCGGCGCAAGAACGGAGGGTTTCTGACCTACGAGGCCCCGTGGGCCAGCCAGATCCCCAACGATAGCGTTTCGCAAGGTACCGCATTCGGAGCTATCAACGCGGCCGGCGAGACCGGTGGAATCTACTTCGACGCCCAGGGCGTGCTCCATGGATACCTTCGTTATCGCAACGGCACGGCCGTTCAGATCGTTCCGAAGGGCTCAACGACGAGCACGGTGTGCTTGGTTTGCCTCAATAACAGTGGAACCGCGGCTGGAAATTACTCGGGTTCGGACGGAATCGTCCGGGGGTATATACGCAGCGCAGCGGGCGCGATCAGGACGATCGCAAAGCCTGGGGCTCTCGAAACAGTGCCCAGCGGGCTCAACAATGGCAATAGAGTGCTTGGTTTTTACGTGGATAAGAACAGTGTCGTGTGGGGTTTCATTGTGGGTGGAAACAAGAGAAGGATCGTGTTCCAAGATCCCAAGGCCAGTACAACCTACGGTAACGGAACGCAGCCTGAGGCAATAAACGATGCCGGCGCCGTTACCGGCCTCTACGCTGACGCTCAAGGCGATGTTCACGGTTTTTACCGCTCTCCAACCGGCCGATTCTCGGAGTTCGACCCGACAGGCTCCGTGTACACCTTACCCTTTGCCATCAACGCTAGCGGCACGGTGACCGGCTATTGGTACGATGCTCAAGGGGGCAACCACGGTTTCATCTGGACGCCACAGTAGCCAGTTCGCCGTTTCTCCGCCACATGATGAACGAGCAGCCCGCAGGTGTGCGGGCTGCTCTACATCTCATGCGCCGGGTGCGATCGCTGGGCGCGAAACCCCTACAATGCCTGTCGACTGACATCGGCTCGTAAGCCGGCTAAGTGCTCCGTGGTGCAGTCGGAAAGCAGCAGCCATCGTCCATCCTTGACTTCAAACACGGCGTAAGCAGCGTTTTCCGCTCGCGGCTCCCAGAGTTGCGCGAGCGGCCGATTCGTGGTGGCGAGAATGGCGAGCCGCACGAGCACATCGTGCGTCACCACGATGGCATCGGCGTCGTCTGGACGTGATGCCATAAACGAACGCCAGCGCGCGTCGACGTCGGCAAGCGATTCGCCGCCTTCGAAGCGCACCTCGTGCGGTGCCGTACGCCACGCCTGCATTCGGGCCGCGTCTTCGCGCTCGACCTCATCGCGCAATCGCCCCTCCCACGTCCCGTGCGCGATCTCGATCAGGCGGTTATCGCACTGCAGCGCAACACCCAGGCGCTCGGCAAGCGGACGCGCCGTCTCGACGCAGCGGCTCAACGGACTTGAGATCACGCAGGCGCCGCTCGATGCCAGCGCGTCGGCCAGCGCCGCTGCCTGTTGGCGGCCAAGTGCGCTGAGCGGCGAGTCGTGTCGCCCTTGGTAGCGTCCTTCGCGATTCGCCTCGCTCTCGGCGTGACGCACGACGTAGATCGTCGCCATTACACTTCGATCGACCGCACCGATTCGATGCCGCTCACCTCGGCAATCGCGGAGAGTACGCTGCGATCGACGCTGCGGTCGACGCCCAGCACCATCATCGCGCCGCCGCCACGCTCTTTGCGCGCAACCTGCATGGTTGAGATGTTGACGTCCGCCCTCCCCAAGATCGTGCCGATCTGCCCGATCATGCCGGGAACGTCGCGATGGCGCGTAACGAGCATCGTTCCTTCGGCGATTGCGTCGATTTCGTATCCGTCAATCTCCACGACGCGCGCGCCGTTGGCCAGCACGGTGCCGATCAACCGGTGCTCGCCCGCGGCCAGGCCGAACGACGAGCGAAACGGGGCTTTGGCGCCTTCGCGTTTCACTGTCGTGCGCACGCCGAGCTCGCGCGCGACCGCATCGGCGTTCACCATCGTCACGCGCCGATCGGTGATACAGGGCAGCGCGCCGGCCAGCACGGCGGCTGTGAACGCCTCGGGTGGTAGATCGGCAAGCTCGCCCTGCAGCAAGATTGCAAACTCGTCGCGCAAGACGCCTTCGAAGAGCTGCGGAAGCATCGCTCCCATCGCAAACGCCAAATCCACGAATCGGCTCGGCGTCGAGCCGAGCGCCGGCGCATTCACCGCGCCGCTCGCAGGCCGGCCGCTTAAAACGCGCACGACGTCCTGCGCGAGGTCGAGCGCGATGCGTGCCGAGGCTTCAAAGGTCGAGCCGCCGAGGTGCGGCGTTGCGACGACCTGCGGATGCGCGACGATTCGCGCCGACGCCGACCCCGGCGGTGGCGGCTCTTCAGGCAGCACGTCGAGCGCCACCGCGCGCAGACGTCCGGCATCGAGCGTCGTGAGCAGCGCATCGAGGTCCACCAGCGCGCCGCGCGCACAGTTCACCAA
>DATDIA010000226.1:0-3214 GCA_036521295.1 Candidatus Cybelea sp.
CGATAAAAACGTATCACGAACCGGGATTTACCCACGGTTGTTCGATCGATCCGACCACCGGAAACCTGGCGGTGCTGCACGACCCTGAGACCTCCGCTCCAGGCGGCATCTCGATTTACCGTCACGCGCGGGGCAAACCAAAAGAATACACGACGCCCAACGTCTTTCGTGTCTACTTTATCGGCTACGACGGCCACGGCAATCTGTTTGTTGACGGCACCGACATGCACGTCACGTTCGAGATCGCCAAACTGCCGGCGGGGAGCCAAACCTTCGAGGCGGTAACGCTCAATCAAAGCATCGTTCTACCCGGCGCGATTCAATGGGACGGAAAACATCTCGCGGTCGGCGACCAAGTCTCGATTTCCGGCCCTTCGAAAATCTACGAGTTTTCGATGAGCGGGACCACGGGGACGCTTGTGGGAACCACACCGCTTTCGAATTCATGCGACGTTCTGCAGTTCTGGATTCAGGGCCATCAGGTTATCGCCGGTAACGTGTGCGCGCCGCACGTTCTCTATTTTAGCTATCCCAGCGGTGGTTCGTCGACCAAGACGATCAGCCGTAAGCTCAAGGAACCGGTTGGCGTGACGGTGAGCTTGAAATAGGCGGGGAGGCGACAAGCTCTGAGGCATGCCCTCAGGGCTGGAAGACGCATGCTGCCGTCGAAAACTCGTTCATCTGTAGGATATCGATTAAGGTGTGGCTTGCCGGCGCGCTCGTGTTGCTCGCGGTTGCAACGCCGCGGGCGCCGGCCGCGACCTCGGCTCCGGTAGTGAACGTCGTGCGGATCGACGGCGTGATCGGCCCGGCGATGGCGAGGTACGTACTCCGAGCGCTGGAGCGAACGGCTCGCGAGAACGCCCAGGCGCTGGTCATCGAGATCGACACACCCGGCGGCTTGATGAAGTCCATGGACGACATCACGAAGGGTTTGCTCGGATCTCCCGTCCCGACGGTAGCTTATGTCTATCCTAGCGGAGCGCGCGCCGCGTCAGCCGGCGTCTTCGTCACGTACGCGGCCTCCGTCGCTGCGATGGCGCCAACGACGCATCTCGGCGCCGCGCATCCGGTCAGCATCGCCGAGGGCACCGGCGGCGCCGGAGGTGTCGACAAGACCGAGATGACCAAGCTCACGAACGACGCCGTCGCAGAAATCCGTGGATTTGCGATCCGGAACGGCCGCAACGCTGTCTGGGCCGAGGAGGCGGTCCGGCAGAGCGTCTCGATCACTGACGAGCAAGCGTTGCGGCTTGGTGTTATCAACGTCATTGCGGATACGCCGCGCGATCTACTCGCCAAGATCGACGGCCGCAGCGTTCGCACGGCATTGGGTGTGCGCCGGCTCGAAACGCGCAATGCGCTCGTAGCCGATATACCGATGGATCTCACCGAACGGTTTCTGCAGCTCCTGAGCGACCCAAACGTCGGCTTCATTCTCATGACGCTGGCGATCTACGGCCTCATCTTCGAACTGAGTAATCCCGGAGCGGTCTTTCCCGGCGTAATCGGGGGGCTTGCGCTGGTCCTTGCACTCGCGTCGTTCGCCGTTATCGAAGTCAACGTCGCCGGCTTACTGCTCATAGCATTCGCAATCGCGCTATTCGTCGCAGACATCAAAGTGCCGAGCCATGGGGTCCTTACCGCCGGCGGCATCGCATCGTTCGTCGGAGGCTCGCTGCTTCTGACGCGAGAGCAGGCCCCATTTCTGCGCATCTCACTGACGCTGATTCTGACGGTCGCCGCGCTGACGGCTGCGTTCTTCACATTTGCCGTTGGCGCCGGAATCCGCGCTCAGGCGCGAAAGGTACAGACTGGGCAGGAGGGACTGGTGGGCGCCATCGGCGAGGCGCGCAGCGATCTCGCTCCGTCGGGAACGGTTTTCCTGCAAGGGGAGTTCTGGAACGCCAAGAGCGTCGGCGACCCGATCGCGGCAGGTGAGCCCGTCCGCGTCGTCCGCGTAACCGGGTTGCGCCTGGACGTTCGCAAGACCGACGAGCTTCAGTTGAACTAAAGAGAGGGTCGAAGATGAATTCCGCGATTCTTGTTCCGATCATTGTCATCGTCGCACTGATCGCGTTGTTCTCAGCCGCGGTGAAAATCTTGCGCGAGTACGAGCGCGCCGTCATTTTTCGGCTCGGGCGGTTGCTGCACTCCAAAGGGCCTGGTGTTGTCCTTCTCATTCCAATCGTCGATCGGATGGTCAGGATAGATTTGCGAGTCGTCACCGTCGACGTCCCGCGCCAGGAGCTCATGACTCGCGACAACGTGCCCGTCGCCGTCGATGCCGTGGTGTATTTCCGGGTCGTTGATGCGGCAGACGCGGTAGTAAAAGTCGAGAACTTTGGGAAAGCGACGTTTATGCTCGCACAGACAACCCTCCGCAGCGTACTTGGCCAGCATGAGTTGGACGAACTCTTGAGCCAGCGCGATCGGATCAACCAGCAGCTCCAGCGGGTAATCGACGAGCGCACAGAGGCCTGGGGAATCAAGGTTATGCTCGTCGAGGTGCGCGACGTTGCTCTACCTGAGACGATGAAGCGGGCAATGGCAAAGCAGGCTGAGGTCGAGCGCGAGCGGCGAGCGAAAGTCATCAATGCTGAGGGCGAGTATCAGGCCGCGGAAAAGCTCGTCATGGCCGCCGAGAAAATCGCCGTTCAGCCGATAGCGCTGCAGCTACGCTACCTGCAAGCGCTCACGGAGATAGCCGCCGAACAGCACACGACGACCGTCTTTCCAATTCCCATCGATCTGCTGACGCCGTTTCTAAAAAAGACCTCTGGCGAGCGAATGATCGCGCGGGAGGCCACCAATGAAGATTGAGCATTTTTCGTTCGGTAGCGTTCGCATCGACGGCACGGAGCATAAACATGACGTCGTGATCGACCGCGGTAAGATCAGCAAGCGTAAAAAGAAGGCGTCGAAGCAGTTTCGCGAGCAGTACGGGCATACGCCGCTATCCCTACACGAACATATTCCCTGGAATTGCCGGCGCCTAATCATCGGCACCGGCGCGTACGGGTCGCTCCCCGTCATGGACGAAGTTGCTCGCGAAGCGGCGGAACGGCACGTCGAGCTTGTGCTGCTCCCGACGTCAGAGGCGATTGAGAAGGTCAACGAGGGCGCTGCCGAAGCCAATGCTGTCTTACACGTGACATGCTAACACCGGCGCAAAGGAGCGATCTAAGAAATGGCAACGGCAAGTATTGCGGTC
>DATDIA010000227.1:0-4171 GCA_036521295.1 Candidatus Cybelea sp.
GAAGTTGAAAGGGGCCGCGACGTCAAAGAGTATCGCCACGTATCCCGGAGGCGCGCCGCCGGCTCCCAGACCCGGAGGATTTGGCGTGACTTGACGACCGCACGCCGCAACGATGAACGCCGTCACTAGAACTACTACAAAACCGAAACTCAATCTGCGAATCATGGTCTCCTCGGTGCCGCTGCGCGATGCGGGTATTGCCGCAGGCGCGGCCTGCGCATTAGCCGCAGCATTTCCAAAAGTCGGCGCCGCATGGCTCGTGCCGTTTGCCACCGCGGCGCTTTTCTGGATTTGGCAGGGTGCCTCCTGGAAGCGAGCCGCGCTCCTCGGTTGGTTTGCTGGACTGATTTTTTTTGCGCTCGATTTCGCGTGGGTCGGACATACGGTCGGGCGTTACATCGGCGTTTTTGGACCGTTTCTCGCATTCGGTCCCGCGCTCTTCGAGGCACCGTTCTTTGCGCTCGCCGGCGCGCTCGCCGCGCTCGCCTACGCACGCATGCCGTCTTACGTTGCGCCGCTCGGCGCGGCAGCTGCATTCACGATCTGTGAATGGCTACGGTCGATCGGCATCTTCGCTGCTCCCTTCGATCAGCTCGGCTACACTCAAGCCGATTCCGTGCTGCGCGTCATCGCTGCCTATGGTGGCACGTTCGGCATCACGTTCGTGCTCTGCGCGATTGGTGCATACGTGGCCGACGCCGTGCATCGGCGCACGTGGCAGCCATTGGCGGTCGTCGTGACGGTCGTCGCGCTCGTTACGTGGGCGGCGTGGATCGCGTGGCCGGCGCGCCGTCTTGCGCCGCCCACCATCCCGGTAGCGGCCGTGCAAGGCAACATCGCTCAGTCGTTTAAATGGAACGCGCTCGGTCTTGCGGTGCGCCGTTATACTGCGATGACGCGCGCTGCCAGCGCGACGCATCCGCGATTGATCGTCTGGCCTGAGACCGTGATAACGACGGAGCTCGACGCCAGGCCCACGCTCATCTCGCACTTTTCAGATCTTGCGCGCGACGTGCAAGCGACGCTCGTGGTCGGAAGCGTGGCCGCCGGTCCGGGCGCTCTCTACAACTCGCTCTACATTTTTTCATCGAACGGCGGCTATTCGGTATACGATAAGCGTCAGCTCGTGCCGTTCGCCGAATGGTTCCCGGGACGGCCGTTTCTGTCGTGGCTTCCTTACGTTGGTGCGCTCAACGGGGGTTTGATGCCCGGCCGAATCGACGCGGTCTACCAAACGGACGCGCTTGCCATCGCACCGTTGATCTGTTGGGAGTCGGCTTTCGCCGATCTCGCGTACGCGCAGGTGCGAAAAGGTGCACAGCTCCTCGTGATCAGCACCGACGACGCTTGGTTCGGCACGACCTCGGGACCCTACATGCACGCGCAGATCGCGCAGCTTCGCGCCATCGAGACGGGCGCCTACGTCGTGCGGGCTGCGGCAACCGGAATAAGCGGCATCATCGCGCCGGACGGGCGGTGGCAGAGGCGCAGCCGGCTGCAACACCGGTCGATCGTCACCGGCCGCGTCGGACTTCGGGTTTCTACCGTCTTTTCGCGAATCGGTCCGACGACGATCGCGTTCCTTTTGGTTGCGCTCTACCTGACGTTTTTGCTACCGGCGCAAGCGTTGCCGCCGGACGCGGCCGAGTGGCCCGATGCGCGTTAGAGCCATTTGGTGGAAACGGCTGGCGCTCGGCGCCGGTCTGGCCTTAGGAATTTATGTCGTGATGGAGATCGTGCTCGCCGGGGGAGGGGTCCCGCCGCTGCCGCCCAGCCAGGCTCCGATCGACTTGCGCGGCGGGCACGTCCTGAATAACCACATCGCCACCAAGTCCTGGAGCTTCGATTACGATCACGCGCGTCTCTCGCCCGACGGCCTCAGCGGCAGCGTCGACGGCGTGCGCAACGGCGTCGTGTTCCGTAAAGGCAAACCCTACTTACGGATATCCGCCAAGCACGTCGTCCTCAACATTCAGACTTTGGATTTTACCGCGGTCGGCAAGGTTCACATCGAACGCATCGACGATCGGCAACGCCGTTCGTTCGATACCGACCTCGTAACCTGGACAAACGACGCCAAGATCATGCACATGCCCCACCCCGCATATATCCACTCCGGCGATCAGACCTTGCGGATCGACGGCATCAGCGTGAATTTCGACGATAGCACCATCCACTTGGGGACCGTCCGCGGAGGCGTGGACGTCACGCATTAGTCGAGCAAGCTTGGTTTTTAGCCGGATCCGGAGCCCGCAGCGGCAACGAGGCTAAACGGGGCGCCTTCTAGCGGCCTTCATCGCCGAGCTTTTTCTTAGCCTCGGCGATGAGCTTTTTGACCTTCTGGCCGCCCTTATGACCGATCTCTTCGTAAAAGTCCGAACCGTACTTTTCTTTGACTACCTTACCGCCCTTTTGACCGATGGACTCATAAAACTCGACGCCATGACGGTCCCGCGTCGCTTTTCCACCTTTGCGACCGATGTCTTCGTAGAAGGTCGACCCGTAGCGATCGCGTACGGTGTCGCCGCCCTTCTTGCCCGCCTCGCGCACGGACATTTCGCGCTTCGACGCGTTGTCGTACTTATCAGGCATCGGTTTTTGCTACAAACCGCGTGAAACGTGAGCTAGGACGCAGCCGCCTTGCGCTTCGGACGCTGACCGCCTTTTTGACCGATGACTTCATAGAACGACGGACCATATTTACTCTTCGTCGCTTCACCGCCTTTGCGGCCGATCTCTTCATAAAATTCCGAACCATACTTTGCCTTCACGCGCTCGCCCCCGCGACGTCCTGCCTCGCGGACACTCATGCCTCCAGCTTGTCCGGTTTCTTGTGCCATGTGACTATCCTTTCGGTGGTAGTGCCGAGTTACTCTATTCCCATACAAGCGCTCGGTAAACTCAGGATTCGCTGAGAATTCGGTCACCGCCGCTTAAATCGTCGTCGAATTCGCCCGGAGCTCCTCGTAGACGGTTCGCGTGCGATCCTGCAGATGCTCGAGGTCGCCATCGTTCTCGATAATGAAGTCGGCGACCCCGCGCGCGCATTCCGGCTCGATTTGGGCCGCGACGCGGGCCCGTATACGGCGTTCGTCGAGCTTATCCCGCTCGACGACCCGCGCGATGCGTTGCTCGAGCGGGGCGACGACGAGGACCGACTTATCGACGAGCCGATCGTAGCCGGTCTCAAAGAGCAGCGGTACGACGTGAACGATGACTTGACCCGGCTTGGCGTAGGCTTCGCGTTCTAACGCGACCCGGCGGATGTGGGGATGGAGCAACGCGTTGAGACGCTCGCGAGCCGATGAATCGCCGAAGACGATCTCCGCCAGCGTGACGCGGTCGAGCGCGGAGTCGCGCACGGCCTGCGGCCAGACTCGGGCGATTTCCATGAGACCGTCACTGTTTGGAGCGACGACTTCGCGCGCGATCGCGTCGGTGTCGATGATGAAGGCTCCGAGGCTCGCGAAGATCCCCGCGACCGCACTCTTCCCCGCGCCAATGCCGCCGGTTAGGCCAACGCGCAAGGAAGGAGTTACCCTTCCTGAGGCGGCTCCGCCGGCGTTTCCGGCACCGGCTCGATGCCGATCTCTTCCTCGACGGCGTATTGCTCGATTTCTTCCGGTGGCACATCCGCAACGTGCTGAATCGAGGCGGTGATGCGGCGCGTCGCGTGATTGATCGTGAGCAGCGTTACCTCGACTTCCTGACCCGCACTGAACTGCGCCGTCGCATCGAACTCGCCTTTGGGTACCATCGCGAGAATGCCCGGAATCACTTCGACGAGCAGGTAGTTCGGAGTCACCTTGACGATCTGTGCCGGCAATTTGTTCGTTTCGTAGAGGCGATCGGCGTATTGATCCCAAGGATCGGGCAGCGCGTGTTTGAGCGAAAGGCTTACCTTCTTCGCCTCCGGATCGAACTTCATAATCTCGACTTGCACGACGTCGCCGATTTTGACGACTTCCGAGGGATGCTTGATGCGCGCGTAGGCGAGCTCACTGTTGTGGATGAGCCCGTCGATACCGCCAAGATCGACGAAGGCTCCAAAATCGGCCAAGCGGACGACGACGCCTTCGCGAATCTGCCCGACCTCAAGGGTGTCGAGCAGCTCTTGTTTCTTAGCTTGGAGCTCCTCTTCCAACACGAGGCGCTGCGAAAGGACGACGCG
>DATDIA010000228.1:0-6140 GCA_036521295.1 Candidatus Cybelea sp.
ATCGGCGCTAGCGGATGCTCGATACGCACCCGGCCGGCGTCTCGCCACACGCGACGTTCGTCGAAAGCAAATGGAAATGTTTGCGCGAGATTCTGCTCGAGCTCGGGCGCTCGAGCTTCGGCTCCCGCCCGTAATTCGAGCAGGCCGGCGTTAAGCGCGGGCGCGTCGTTAAAGAGAGCCACGCGAAGCGCATGCTCGAGCGCGGCGGCCCGGGAATCGGATTCGTAGCGGCCGTCCCATCGGCGGATGAGGGCGAATGCTTGGCCGTTAGGTTCATGCTGAGGAAGCCTGCGCGCAAGCCGTCCCAGGTCGCGGGCGATTTCGAGATCGATCGGAGAGAGCGTGTCGAGCTGCATCCGCGCGAAATACGAGGCATCGTACCACCGACGCAAGCGCAGCAATTCCGCGATGCGGTAAGCGCGATACGGCGGCTCGAATTGCGCAGACAAGCGGTAGCGGTACGCAGAGCCATACGCCTTATTGTTCGCAGAGATAAGGATCGCATCGCGAGACGGATTTTTTCCAGGAAGCTCCCGAAAAGGGAGGGGGGCGAAGGTCTGGCGCAAGTCGCGCGCGCGGTGCACGTAACGCCCCCATGCCGGATCCTTGGGAATTAGACCGGCAACGTGGTAGGCGACCTCGCCGCTACGATCGGCCAGAATAAAGTTTTGCGGTGAGCCGGGAAAGTTTTCGAGGATCCGCAACGCCTCGCTCACGCCGCGTGCCCGATCCAGCGAAAGCACCGTTCCAATTGTCGAGCGGGCCTGCGCATAGATCGGCCAACGCACCAGGGCAATCCTCGACTGGTCCTCTTCGTCAGGAACGGAGAAGTCGCGCGAGGTGCGGTAGCATCGCACGCTCACGTCGCGCGAAAAGCGCACGTGAAACTGCTCCGTAACCCATGACCCCGGGTTGAGATGGCCCGCTTCGAACACGCTGGTCGTCGCCATCTGGGCGTTGGTCGATGCCCACGCGAGATGCTCGTTGTGGCCGAGCACGACGCCGGGAATTCCGGGAATCGTCGCGCCGGCGGCGTGCAATTGCGGTGACGCGATATCGATGACGTACCAAATACCCGGAATCGTCAAGTCGAGATGCGGATCGTTTGCAATGAGCGCGTCCCGATCGGCGGTCCGCTGGGCGCCTGCGGCCCACGCGTTGCTCCCGATCGCGTGCCGTTGCGACGACACGGCAACCGACGAGTCGGCACACGCGCTCGTTCGCGCCGGCGACCGTCGCGCATTGCGCGTGCCGTCGATCGCGACGTCGTATTTAGCGTCGGAAAGGGGAAAAAGCGTGTCGAAGCATCGCGATCCGCGTTGCCGCCAGACTGCGTCGCGCGCGAAGACGTCATGCCATGAATCGGCGAGCTCGAGCGACGCAACGACGGAGACCGCGAGCGAGTCCTTCGGCGTCCAGGCTGCCGGCTGGTACAGAAGCATGCGGAACTCGACAGGCAGCGGCTGCGCACCAGCGGCCGCATTCACGCCTTCGCTGAACGCAAGCATCGTCTCGCGTTCGCGCCGACTGAGCGCATGGAGTTGGCGCTCAGCGATGCCACGAATGTCGACCGCTCGCAGCGCCTCGTCGAGCGCCAGCGCTTTTACCCCGAAGACCTCGGCGAGCCGGCCGTAGGCGTAGCGGCGGGTCAAATCCAGTTGGAACAGCCGATCCGAACCCTCTACGTAACCCTCCGCAAAGTAGAGATCGTGATCGTTGCGGGCGCTGATATGCGGTATACCGCGACGGTCTCGTACGATCGTCACGGGAGCGTACAACCCAGACGCCACGAAGCTTCCGAACGTCGCCGCGGCTCGATGGCGCCCGATTTCGACATTTGCAGCATACGCGCCGGCGATGGCAATGAAGCAGCTCGCGAGCGCGAGCCCGTGGCGCTTCAACGCGGCGGCGATCGCTCCGAGCACAGGCGGGTCGGCGGTTTGGATCATCCGAGGATCGGGTCGCTCGAAGAAGCCCACGTCTACGCTATTTCAGCGCTTGCTGCGGACGCAGCGTGACGCCCCTGCCGCGTAAGGCGCACGAAGTTCTTTCACGTCTTTTTCGTTCAACGACGGGACGCGTATTCGGCGCAACCAATGAATCACGCGTATCACGTGTCGACGGCGCACCTTCGAGAGAGCATTCGCCTTTTCCGGGAGCGCACGGCGTCAAGAGGGCCTTGTCTCGCATCAACAGAAGGCGCGGCGGCACCACCTTTACTAGCCACCAACGAGTGGCGAGCCCGATCTCCCTCAGCAATCCCCGCACGTCCCAAAGCAACACCGCCCGCTGTAGACCCGGAAGGTCTTAAGGAGATATCCAAATGTCGGAAAATAACAAAGCCGTAGTCCGTCGTTTGCTTGACGAGCTCTGGAGTAAGGGCAATCTGTCGGTCGCCGACGAGTGCTACGCGGCCGCCTACACGCACCATGACCCATCGACGCCCGATTTTGGCCCGGGAGCCGAGGGTGAGAAGAAAAGGGCAACTCTGTACCGCACCGCCTTCCCCGACCTTCGATTCAAGATCGAGGATCTGATTGCTGAAGGCGAAACCGTCGCCGTCCGTTGGTCCTCCAGTGGTACCAACAAAGGAAATCTGGGTGGGATTGCGCCGACGGGGAAGCGAGTCACCATCACGGGCGT
Source organism: Candidatus Cybelea sp. (assembly GCA_036521295.1). GTDB lineage: Bacteria > Vulcanimicrobiota > Vulcanimicrobiia > Vulcanimicrobiales > Vulcanimicrobiaceae > Cybelea. The sequence continues at coordinate 2,644 of DATDIA010000228.1, forward strand.
GAGTGTCGTCCGCTTCGCCGACGGAAAGATAGTCGAGGGCTGGATCAACTGGGATACTTATGGCATGCTCAAGGAACTCGGCCTCGTTCCAGACGCGGCCGCGGCAACACTCTAGCTCGCCCGAATTATTGGAGTCTGCAAAGACTTCAATCGCTTGCGATCTTTTCATAATCGCCCGGCGAGAGCAGGCTCTTGGCTTCGTCGGGCTTTGAAAGACGAATCTTGAGCAGCCAGCCCGCGCCATAAGGCTCGCGGTTAACCGCGGCCGGATCGCTCTCGAGCCCATCGTTGACCTCGACGACTTCGCCCGACATCGGCGTGAAGAGATCGGAAACGGCCTTGACCGATTCGATCACGCCGACGTTCGAGAACTGCTCGATCGTGGTGCCCACCTTAGGCAGCTCGACATAGACGATGTCGCCAAGCGCGTTTTGCGCGTAATCCGTTATCCCGATCGTTGCCGATTCGCCGTCAAGCTTTACCCATTCGTGTTCCTTGCTAAAGAGCAAGTCCTCGGGCTTCGTCATGTCTCTCCTTTTCGATTACTTTGGACGTTTGTAAAACGGCATGGAAGCAACGGTGGCTTGGTGATTTTTTCCGCGAATCTCGACCTCGAGACGCGTTCCCACGGCTGCGACCTCGCGCGCGACCAAAGCAGTCGCGACGTTCTTGTTGTGGAACGACGGCGCGATCGATCCGCTGCGTATCGATCCTACGATTCTCCCATCGAACCATACCGGATAACCTTCGCGAGCCGGTGCGCGGCCTTCCATGACCAGGCCGACGATGCGCGAATAGGTGTCGAGCCCGAGCTGATCCGTGAGGGCTTCTTTTCCGACGAACTCGGGCTTTTCGAGCTTGAGCGCCCACTTTAAGCCGGCTTGAACGGGCGTGATGGTTTCGGTCAGCTCGTGTCCGTAGAGCGGCATGCCCGCTTCGAGTCGCAAGACGTCGCGGGCTCCAAGTCCGCAGGGTTCGAGTCCTTCGGCCTGGTGGTCGCGCAGGAGCGCGCTCCATATCGGCGGGGCATCTTCGCCGTCGACAAAAAGCTCGAAACCATCCTCGCCGGTGTATCCCGTGCGCGCAATGATCGCCGGAACTTCGTTTACATGACCTTCGGCGCAGAAATAGTAACGCAGCGAAGCCAAATCGACGTCCACGTGCGGCTGGAGCATCTCGACGGAGCGCGGCCCTTGAATCGCAATGAGCGCGCGCCGTCCGTGCCGGTTCTCGAGCGCGACGCCGAACGCCGGAAGATGCTCGTTGAGAAGCTTCCACATCTTGTCTGCGTTCGCGGCGTTGACGACGAGCAGCCATCCCTTCTCTAGGCGATAAAATATCGTATCGTCGTGCGCGCCGCCCCCCTCGTTACAAAAAACGTTGTAGCGCGCCTGGAGCGGCTTCATCGTGCCGACCGCGTTGATCGTAAGCGTGTCGGCCCACCGGGCAACCATCTCGCCGGTGAGCCAGAACTGTCCCATGTGCGAAAGATCGAAGAGACCGGCGCGATGACGTACGGCCTCGTGTTCCTTGAGGATGCCGGCGTATTGCATCGGCATCTCGAAATCGGCAAACGGTACCACGCGCGCTCCCGCGCGAACGTGCTCGTCGTAGAGCGCCGTACGCTTCATCCTTCGACAAGCTCAGGATGACGAACGACAGGCTCAGGATGACAAATCATTTTTTGCGGGGCTTCTCCTCGGGATACGTGTTGAGGAAGTCGAGCGTCGCATGCGCGATTATTTTCTCACCGCTGCGGACGTAGACTTCTCCGTAAACGATGCGGCGACCGGCCCGTAAAACTTTCGCTTCCGCAACGAGGTCGTGCGGGGGGCCTGCCGGCGCGAGAAAGTTGCACTGCAGTGCTACCGTCGTCGTCTCCTGATCGCGCCCGTATATCGAGGCGAGCGCTACGTAAAAGACCGTGTCGCAGAGGCTGACGATCGCGCCGCCATGAACGGCGCCGGTCCCATTGGTTATCTCGGGACGATAGGGCATGCGCATCACCGCCCTGCCGTGTTCGACCGTCTCTAATTTCAAGTCGAGAAGCAAGACGAAGTTGCTTCGCTCCTTCTCCCAGGCACGCGGCGCGCGCGAATAATCGATCGACATGCTACTCTCCTTCGTCGCCTTTCAGTTCGTTTAAAAAGTATCCCCGCCGGCGGCCAGCATTCTGCGAAGGTAGAGCGGCAGCGCGAAAAGGCGGCGGTGCGTGAGCGAGTCGTAAAAAAAGCTTTCGCCATGCAGGTGAGCGCAGTAGGCGTCGATCCGTTCCCCGGAGAGCCCGGCGAGGTCGACGCGATCGCTGCACGCGAGAAAGGCCCATTCCGTGTCGAAGGCGGGCACGTGCGTGGTGAACGTGACGACGTGCGCGTAGTGCCGGCACAGCGTGCGCGCCATCTTGCAATGGAGCGCCGAGTTGTGGACTGAGGCGGTGCTGGCCTGAAGCACGTAGATGCCGCCTTCGACAAGGCGCGACTTGATGAGCTTGAAGACGGCATCGTTGAAAAGCGGATTGCTCGGCGAATCTTCCAGCGGCTCGGTGAGATCCGAGATAATGACGCCGTAACGTTCGGCGCTTGCGCGCATGAACTCCAGCGCGTCGCCGAGGATCACGCGTCCGCGTGGATTCTCGAATGCGCCGCTAGACCACTCGGGCAAATATGTCTTTGCGAGTTCGACGACGAGCGCGTCGATGTCGACCATCGTGCAGCGGGCGACGTCGGGGCAGCGCAGCACCTCGCGCAGTGTCGCACCCTCGCCGCCGCCGAGGATCAGCACTTCGCTCCGGTCGGAAGCCCCCGCCAGCGCTGGATGCACGAGCGCCTCGTGATAGATTCTCTCGTCGGCCTGCGCGCTCTGGGTATCGCCATCGAGTACGAGCATCTTGCCGAAGACGGGCGAGCGAAGCACGGCGATTTGTTGAAAATCGGAACGGCCCGAATAGTACACCTCGTCGATGGCGTGGTGATGCTGTTCGTTTGGAGTGAACTCCTCGACGTACCAGTGCCACGTTTGCGTCTTCGGCATGTGGGGCGTAGATTGGCGGAGCAAAACGAGAACCCCGCCGTGCGGCGGGGCTCCATCATTCTGGGGAACGCAGGGACGCTCTAAAAGCAGTTCACCGCGAAATAGACCGGCGTCTGATCACTCTTGGGCGGTAGCTCGAACCCGTTGGGCGCCGTGTAGAGGCTTATCGTCACGGTCTTTCCTTTGACCGGGAAGGTACTCGGAAGCGGATTCCAAGCCACCTTGCCGCCCTGTCCGTGTGCGAGGAGCGCGGCGGAGCAGCTCTTTCCCGGGAAACCCTTTGCATCTTCGATCACGTATTGGATGATTGCCTTGCCTCTGACCGTGATCGGCGTGATGGTCTGATTGCTTTGGTTGTTTGCGGAAGCGTAGGCGATTGTTTTTCCCTTACCTTTGTACACCGGGAAGCTCTTGCCGCCGAACTTGTCGATATCGCCGCCTTTGTCGACGGCGTCGGCGATTACGAT
>DATDIA010000229.1:0-5134 GCA_036521295.1 Candidatus Cybelea sp.
CGCTAGCCGCGACTCTTGCGAATTCGTTCGCTCAATCAATACAAATCAAAGAAAAATTTTGTTCCGAGTGTGAAACCTGCGGCGCAGCGGCGGCGGTATATGTAGGCGACACACCAAGCTGTCTATGAAATGGAAACGACCATGATCAATCGAATTTCGCCGCGACGCGCACTAAGTGCAATGGGACTGCTTCTGGCATTCGGAGGCCAAGCAAGCATCGCTCTTGCAGGCACGAGCGGGGGCATTGCCGGCATCGTCACGGATGCAAAAACCGGAGCGCCGATTTCCGGCGTGCGCCTGCAGATCAGCTCTCCTTCTCAAAGCGTCACCGCTACGACCGACGCTCACGGAAGATACATCGTCTTTGCCCTGCAGCCCGACGACTACACCGTTTCGGCCGAAAAAGACGGGTACGATGGGCGCTCGATCTCCGATGAGGCCGTATTCGCGGATCAGACCCAGCAATACGACCTAAAACTCACCCCCGCGTCGCAAGATTCGAGTTCCGGGGGCGCGACGCAGTAAGCCACGGCAGCACCGGCTCGAGGATCGTTTGCGCGGCCTAGAAGATGCAGTCTCCCCTAGGCCGCGCACCGCTCTTATTTAAAAGGGGAAGTCTTTCTCCGTAAGGCCGACGTTGGTCTTGAGGTCGGTGACGTTCTCGTCGAGCACGATTTGCGATCCGCTGTAGAGGATCTGACGGATCGGCCAGTGCGTCTCTTTCGAAAGATAAAGAATCTGGTCGGTAATGCCGTAGTTCGAGCTCGGATCCGATGGCTTCAACTCGAGGCGGTCGGTATCGACGCCGCCGATCTTTCCGCCGTCGGTCTGCGTCAGCTTTCCTGGAGTCGAGCCATAGTTGTCGACGATCTTCTGCAATAAGCCGTCGGGGATCGTCACCCCGCGCAGGGACGTGGCGCGTGGATCGTTGATGCTGACCTTCAGGTGAATTCCCGAGAGGATGCCGCCCTGGTGGCCGCTGACCTGATCGCCGCCGGTCCAGACGCCGCCGGATCCCTTGCCGTCGCCCTCGAGGATCAGCGTCTTCACGTAGTGCGGTTTCATGAACTCGTACTGATACACGCGATCCTGCGATTGGGTGCCCTTGGCTTCGTGAACGTGCAGGACGCACGTGTAGTCGTTCGTGCCGGCAAAGGCTTTATCGAAGGCTGCGATCGCCGTCGCTTCGCCGGCTGCACGAACTCCCACGCAGTTTGCAGCTAGGAAGAGGGCAAGCAGCGGCAGCGAACCTTTAAAATTCACGATTATCTCCTCAGGCAATCTTTAGGTAGCGGACGGTGTGCTTTCGTCCATCAACAGCGTACCGTGCTTGCCTTCGACGCCGATGAGGACATCGCATTTTGCGTCGGCGGCGATCTCCTCGATCGTGCGGCCCAGCGGCGCGCCGGTATATTTTCCTTCGCGAAACGAACCGAGAATAATGAGATTTGCCTTAACGCGCTTGGCCACGTCCAGAACGGCTTGTTTGGTCGAACGAGCCTTGATCGTCTCGGTCCGTATCGCGACGTTGTGGCCGTTGGCGATCGTCTCTGCCGCACCGAGCGCGTCGAGCGCCGTGCGTTCCTCAAACGGCATCTCGGCATCGGGCGGCAGCGTATAGGGAACTTCGATCACGTAGAGCGCCAGGAGTTCGGAGCGTTCGCCGCGCGCGAGCTTCACGGCCAGTGCCATCATGTGCGAAGAGTCGATCTCCGGGGAGAAGACGACGATCAAGCTGCCGACCAGCCGCTCGAGCTCGCGTTCCGCTTCGGCGGCGATGCGCAGCACGTAAGACGGGGGCGGATGCAGCATCCAATTGAGCGTGGCGCCGATCGCGGCAGCGATGAGCAGCGCGATGAGCGCTCCGGCGATCGTGATGTGGACGTCGCTGCCGAATGAGATCACTGCATTCCCCGCACGCGGGCGATCAGCTTGAGCCGATGCACGCCGAGCGCAATCATCGCGACGCCAAGGACGACGCCCGGCACGACTGCAAAACCGCCGGCCGGCACCACCGCGAGCATCCGCACGAGAATGACGATGCCCAAGAGAATCATCGCGCCGGCAAGTACCCCGCGCACGAGCAGCATCGTCAGCTCTCCGAACTGCGGACCGCTGCGCGCCGCTCGTCGCTGGCATGCAGATTGCGCAGATACTCGTCCATTAGCTCCAGCTCGCCCGCGCGGCGGAGGATCTCCGTCTGTTCGTTACGCCAGTCGTGTTTCTGCGAGCGAAGGATCGGAAGGCGGCGGTGCCGCCGGTAGAATAGATAGGCAACCAATCCGAGGAGCAGCCACGTGGGGCCGAAGATGCGCCCGAGCGGGTGCGTGCGCAAGGTGAAGAGCAGAATCGAGAAGATTCCGATGAAACCGAAGACGGCGACGACCGGAAAATCCACCCGTTCGCCGCGAAAGCGCATCGGTATATTGAAAGGGATCTTGAACTTTCGCGGGCTCAGCGGGTCCATCATGCGCAGACCGATCAGGCCTAAAAACACGAACGAGTAGCTCGTTGCCGCTCCAAAAGCGTAGAGGTCTGCGAGGAATTCGAGGCCGTTCTCGCCGTGGAAGAATTTCGCGTAAAGCGATGAGACCCCGGGAAAGAGCGCCGGCGCGGCGGCAAAGACGAGTTCGATGAGCGCGATCGCCGAGAAGAAGACGATCGAGATCGCCGGCGTCCGGTAGGCGCGGTTTACGCGCTGGAAGAGCGAGGGCAACAGGTTGCTGCTGCTCATCGCGTAGGCGATGCGGGAGCTGCCGAAGACCCCCGAGTTCGAAGATATCAGCAAGAGCACTGCGCCCAGCACGGGAACGTAGAGGGCGGCGAACGCTCCGTAGTAGGGAACCTGAGCGGCGAGCAGCGCGACCGCCTTTCCCTGGTTGTCGGCGTTTTGAGGAAAGATCTGCCAGAATTGCATCGGGTGGCCCGCGGAATCGGTGATCGGATGCCATGGCTGCAGCCCGAGCGCGAGGTTCGAGTAAGCCAGTGCGAAGATCAGAATCGTCAGGATCAGGGCGACCGAAGTTCGCGGGATGATCGAAGCAGGCCGCTGCGTCTCCTGGGCCGCCTGCGAGATCGACTCCAGGCCGACGAACGAGATGATCGCCAGCGACGTCCCCAACATCAATTCGTACGGCGAGGGCCAGTGCATCTGCATCGTGTGGATCAGCAGCTGCGGCCGAAACGCGAAGAGGAAGCCGAAGCAGAGGATGCACGTTTCGCTGATGACGTCGAGTGCCGAGACGACGCCGTTGAACGCGGTGCTCTCGCGGACGCCGACGACGTTGAGCAAGCAGAGCCCGATGACAAGGCCGAGGACCACGACGAAGTGCAGCCACGGGTGCACCGAGTTGACGAGCGCGGGCGCAAGCTGGCTCGTGTAGTCGACCGAGGTCCATGCGAAGAGCGTCACGTCGATCGTGAAGTCGAGCAGCACGGCCCATCCGGCGATGAAGCCGAAGATGTCGCCGAGGCCGCGCATTACGAAGTACTGTCCTCCGCCCGCAACCGGGTAGGTCGCGGCGAGCTCGGTATACGCAAGGCCGATGCAAACGTAGACGACGCCGGCGAAGAGGAACGCCACGTTCGAGGCTCCCGCCGCCCACGCCAGTACGAGCCCCAGCCCAACGAAGATGTCGGCACCCACGTCGGAATAACCCCAAGAGAAGGAGCCCCACGGCGTGACGCTGCGGCGCAGCTCCGGCTTCGGGGCGCTACCGGACGTACTCACTAAAATGCGTTTCGATGGAGGCTCAAGCGGTGACCGTCCAGCGCGACCACGTCGAAGCGGAGCTTCGCCGAGGGTGCGACGATCTGCGCGTAATCCGCAGCGATCCGCCGAAGCGTAGCGCGCTTGCGCGCGTCGACGGCCCCGAGCGCCGAGCCGAACGTTCTCGAGTCACGCCGCTTCACTTCGACGATCACGAGCGTCTGCCCGTCGAGGCAAACGGCGTCGATCTCCCCGCCGGGTAGGCGCACGTTGCGGGCCAGCACGCGATAACCGCAGGCCAAAAGAAAGCGGTTCGCACGCTCCTCGGCCTGTCTCCCCTTTTCAGAGTTCGTCTTCAAAATATTCCAGGCCCAGCGCGAGCTGCGCGTCGCGAACGCGTGCCCAGTTCGCGCGATGATGGACGCTCGGTCCGTGCGCGCGCAACGCCTCGATGTGCAGTGGCGTCGAATATCCTTTGTGAAGGGCAAAGCCGTAGCGCGAATCCTCTCTGTCGAGGTCGACCATCAACGCGTCGCGGTAGACCTTGGCGACGATCGAGGCGGCTGCGACGACGGCGCAGCGTGCGTCGCCTTTGATCAGCGGCTCCTGCGGGCCGGCGAAGGAGCGGATGCGCACGGCGTCGGTGATCAGATACTCAGGCGCCGCCTGCAATCCGGCAATCGCGCGTTCCATCGCGAGCACGCTGGCCCAATAGATGTTGAGGCGGTCGATCTCCGCGACGCAAGCGCTCCCCAGCGACCATGCGGCGGCGCGCACCTTGATGATCTCCGCCAGTTCGACCCGAAGCTCGGGCCGGACTTGTTTCGAGTCGTTCAGGCCTTTGATCAGCAGAGGCTCCGTCGCAACGACGCACGCGGCGACGACCGGCCCCGCAAGCGGCCCGCGCCCGACCTCGTCGATGCCCCCGACGAAGATGAAGCCTTTCGCGCGCGCGGCCTCTTCGAAGCGGTGCATCCGATGCAGCCGCCGGCGTTCGCGTTCGTAGGCATTGCGCGCTTTACGCTCTTTCGGCGTCATCGGCGTTCTCCAAGGTAATGCGTCCGAAGACGCCTTCGTTAAATGCACGAATGTACGAGTGCGCCGCGTTATGGTAATCGAGCTCCCCGCCCCGCCGCACGAAGCCGCGCGCCGTCGCGAACGAATGCAGATCGGGGACCGTGGTTCGCGGCTTCGAGGCCAGGAGCCAAGCGTGAAACTCTGCAACGACCTCTTGCGCGTCATAGTGATCGCTGGGAACGGAGCCACAGATTGCGAGCCTCCACTGCGCCGCCGCCGTCGAGATTCTCGTCGGAAGAACGCCGGGCGTATCCATGAGTTCGATCGCCGGCGAGAGACGGAACCACTGCACTTGCCGGGTCACGCCGGCGCGCGCCTCGATCTTTGCGGCCGCGCGCCGCAAGAGCG